>JAFOLE010000269.1 GCA_017419465.1 Solobacterium sp.
GCTGCTTGTGGCGGAGGTCGGCGATCCAAGAAGATATCATTCTGGAGATGCCCTGATCGCCTGTATCGGAATCGATGTACCGCCTTATGACAGCGGCCAGTTCAAAGCATCTGAGCGGAAGATCACCCGAAAAGGATCCAAGCAGCTGAGAAAGCTTGGATATCTCTTGGTAAAGAATCTCAGAAAGATCAAACCCACAAAAGATACAGCTGTCTATGATTACTATCTGAAGAAGAAATCAGAAGGTAAGAAAGACAAGCAGGCTATCGTTGCGGCAATGAATAAGTTTTTCCGCATTTACTACGCAAGATCCATGGAAGCTTACAGAAGCTGATTCATAATCATGACAACCAACCCGAAAGAAAAACCGTCCATTTATGAACGGATTTTCATAGTGTGCATTCTTCATTAATGCATTTACTGTTGACAACCCTTAGCGAGTTTTCTCTTGATTTCTTCCGTGTATATAAAGGTCTCCACCGTCGCCCTGCTGGTAAGAATCGAGTGTCATTTCTCGAGGGTGGGGGGACTCTGTGCCGGATCGTGGAAGACTGTGTCGAAGGTTTTATCAGATACGACTTTCTTCTCCCGTGTGACCCTACCCCCCGTCGACGAAAAAAGGGTGAATGACCTAAGCACCGACGGGGATTCCTTAATGAGCCCCGAGCCGAAAAAATATGCAGGGTGGTCGTCATAAATAAACCGAAATAGAAAAAAATAAAAATAGTTTTCAAAAGAAGCAAAAAGATTCGAAAAAATAAAAAAATTTTTAAATTGTTAGACCTATGTTAGACCTGAAAGCAAAATCGCACACACGAGAGCTCGTACCATGCGACAAAAGAAAAGCTCAGAAACCGCATTGTTAAGCAATTTCTGAGCCTTCTCTGTATAGTCGGGAATACGGGATTCGAACCCATGACCTCTTCGTCCCGAACGAAGCGCGCTACCAAACTGCGCTAATTCCCGATGCTTGTCAGCGTTACTGAGTATAGCACAGAACATTTTCAAATGCCACAAAAATTATAAAAATAGTTTTCACAGGATGTTTGCGGTACCATGGAACCTGAACGAAATGAGGACAACCAATGAAATTTACAGAACTGAAGTATGAACGGCCGGATTACGATGCCGTGGTCAAGGAGTATGAAACGCTCCTGAACGAGCTTGAAAACGCCAAGGACAAGGCATCCTTTCTTCCGGTATTTGAACGGATCAATGCGCTTCGCAGCCGGCTTTCCACCATGTACAACCTGGCCTACACCCGCCATTCCATCAATACCGCAGATGAATTCTACGATAAGGAAAACGAATTCTGGGATGAGACCAATCCCCTGTTTTCCGTCTATGACACAAAATTAAGCAGACTCTGCGTGGAATGCCCGTTCCGTGAGGAACTCTATTCCGATATTCCCGAACCGTACTTCCTTGCGGCGGAATGCCAGCTGAAAAGCTTCCGGGAAGATATCGTTCCCCTTCTTCAGAAGGAAAACAAACTGGTCAGCGAGTACGGAAAGCTGAAGGCTTCCGCCAAGATCACCTTCAACGGAGAAACCTACAACCTTGCGACGATTTCTTCCAAAGCGGAGGATACCGATCCGGCAGTGCGCAAGGGCGCCATGGACGCCAAGCTTTCCTTCTATGAAGCACATGAGGCAGACTTTGACCGCATCTATGACGAACTGGTAAAGGTCCGCACACAGATTGCCCATACGCTCGGCTATCCGTCCTTTACAGAGCTTGGCTATCAGCGCATGATGCGTCTGGATTACAACCGTGCCATGGTAGACACCTACCGCAGGGAAATCCTGCGGGAGATCGTACCTGCGGCGACAGAACTCTATGCCAAGCAGGCAAAGCGCCTCGGCACACCGACCGTTGCCTACTATGACAAGGCCATGGAATTTCCTTCCGGCAATCCGATGCCGAAAGGAACCTATGAGGAACTGATTCAGGCTGCCGGGAAAATGTATCACGAGATGAGTCCGGAAACCGGGGAATTCATCGACCGGATGATCGAGGATGAACTCTGGGATCTCAAGTCCCGTGACGGCAAGCAGATGGGCGGCTACTGCACGGGAATTCCTGACTATAAGGTTCCGTTCATCTTTGCCAACTTCAACGGCACCAGCGGTGACGTCAATGTCCTGACCCATGAGGCAGGCCATGCATTCCAGTACTATATGTCCCGCAATATTCCGGTGCTCGACCTGCAGTGGCCGACCAATGAATCCGCAGAGATCACTTCCATGTCCATGGAATTCAACGCCTGGCCGTGGCTGGAACTCTTCTTTAAGGAAGATACCGAAAAGTACCGTTATCTCCATCTGTCCGGGGCCCTGAAGTTCCTGCCCTACGGCATTCTTGTCGATCATTTCCAGCATGAGATCTATGATCATCCGGAATGGATGCCGGATGAACGGAAAGCATGCTGGAGAAACCTGGAAAAGATGTATGAACCGTATAAGGAATACACCGGTGCGCCGATCCTTGAAAAAGGCTGCTGGTGGTTCCAGCAGGGACACATCTTTGAATCCCCGTTCTATTATGTGGATTACACGCTTGCCCAGGTATGCGCCCTGCAGTTCTGGGCACGGGAGCGCAAGCATGACCCCAATGCTTGGAAGGACTATCTGGCGCTCTGTCAGCTCGGCGGCACAAAGACCTTCACCGGTCTTGTAAAAGCAGCCGGCCTCAAGGTTCCCTTTGAGGAAGGCTGCCTCAGCGATGTGGTGCGTGAAGTGCACAGCTACCTTTCCGAAGTGGACGATACGGCACTGTAAAAAATACAGATTATCCGCACACGAAAGAATCACCGGTCCGGTGATTCTTTTTGTTATTCCGTTTTTGCGGCTTCTTCCAGACGGTCAAACAGTTTCACCATCGCCAGCGTATCCAGGCCGCAGTATTTCAGAAGATTCTCCCGGTTTTTCTGCAGTTCCTCTGCGTCCATGTCCTGCATGAGAGTGAATGCCGCAGATGCCTCAGCCCCGTTATGAACGCCGTCCAGGCTGTGATAGTCCAGTTCCGGATCATCCGGATACAGTGCCGGCAGAACCTTCTTGATCGAATAGCTTCCCATCATCGGCGCACTGTAATACATCCGTTTGCGGAACGGCACGATCAGATCCACGATGTGATCCGCAATCGCAAGGAGCCCGTCCGCAAGATCCGGAAACAGATTCGCCATCTCCCGCAGCCGGGTTTTCTCAAAGGTCTGGTTATAGACAACGACCGAGCCGTCAGCCGGAATATCCTTACAGAGATGTTCCGCGACACTGCGTCGTGGATCCTCACCCGGCATTGCCAGATACTCCTTATGAATCAGCTTTCCGCCCGGTTTCTTCCGGATATGCAGGGAGTACTGAAATACGATCTGCTGGTAAGGATGGGTATGGTCATAGACCGGAATGGCCGGCTGAAAGGATTCAAAATCCAGGAAGTAGAGCGGATACTGAAATTCTTTCAGGAACGCGGCGATGCCTTCCCGGTCAATATGGTCATTGCCGGGATGCAGAACATGTTCCACCTGCATGCGGTAAGCCTCGCCAAGCTTTGGCTGTTTGAGGAGATCTTCAAAAGATACAACGCCTGCGTCGTAGTATTCCACTTTCTTCCTCAGCTGCATGCCCCCAAGATCAAACACATTCGGTTTCGGAAGATTCCTGGAACACCACGGGTAATAACCGCAGTCATACGGGGAGAAACAGTATTCCCCGATCGGCATGTACGGTTCTTCCTTTGCGGAGGCAACTTCCCGGATATGCCGGATGTTTTCCTCGATGTCCGGCGCAAACTTCTTTGCGGTCTTCGTGACGTCTTCCGCGGTGAACAGCTGCTTTAGATCCAGTTCTCCGTTTCGCTCATATTGGGTATTCAGATGAACGAGGAATACCTTCTTCACATTCCAGCCGCACTTTGTGAGCACCCAGTACTGATAGGCCGCATCGTGGAAGTTGATTTCCTTTACTGCCGTTGAACTTTTCACTTCGTACAGTTCCACCGCATTTCCCGCCTTGCGCACCAGAATATCCGCACTGCAGAAACAGCCGTCATAGGAAAAGGAAGCTTCCGCGATCACCGGTGTGCGTTTTTCCATCAGGTCCTGCGTGATTTTTATCATCTCCGAAAGATTTCCGAACGGCACTTCCACATAGTCGCCGAACAGTCCCATCGCAAGGTCACCGACTTCACTGCCCTGTTCGAGGATGGCTTCATTGAGAACCGAACGGTCAAATTCCTCCGGCATGTGGATTGCCATCCACTGTGTCTTCGGACATGTGATGCCATTGCAGTATTTTGATTTCGACAGATATACCTGTTCTGTTTTGCTCATTGGTCCGTTTCCTCCGGTGATTCATGCAGATACAGATCCACAACCGCATGGATCGGTATCCTTGTCTTATCTGTAAACTGCAGGATGCCGTTCACAAAATCCACATTCTTCAGAAAACCATGTTTCCTTACGTAGGCACCGCCTGCTTTCAATGCATCCTCTTCAAATACGACAGCGGTCACTTCCGGCTGAACCATCGTCTCCGCTTCCTGCAGGGTCCGGTCCAGCTGTTCCTTCTGTTCTTCCGAAAGTTCGATGCGTGTATCGGTGAGCCGCCCTTCCTCCGCGATCTCATCATCAAATCCGGTCAGCGCCGCAAACGGCAGAAACTGCGCTGCCCGGCTGTTGGCGGAGGCGTGTTTCCGCGAAGGGTCCTGCGGCCGCGGTGCGTCAATGATATCGCCATACCGCTTCATAACGGTTTCCTCGGCAGACCGCAGTTCTTCATAGGTGACACCGCGCACGTCATGCCAGGCATTTGCCGGCTTCTTTTCACTCATGCCTTGTGTCCTCCGATCTGACTGTTGCGGGCAACCGCTGTGGACCCTTCTTCAAGATGCGATCCCTTGAGCACCGCATTCTTTCCGAAGCGTTTCTTCAGTTCGATAACTGCCTCCCGTGCCTTGCGTTCCCGGGCACGGTCTTTTTCTTCCTGCTCGGAAACCTGTTTCTGTGTTTCATAGTCACTGAAGAGGTCGAGCTGTTCCGCTTTCTTCTTCGGGGCATCCGCTTCCTTCATGACGCCTGCGGCGGCGATATTGATGCGCCGAACGAGAAGTCCGTGATCTGTTCTGGCATCGTAAACCGAAACCAGCGCATCACCGATTTCCTTCGCCGAATTTGTATAGTGATCCAGACGTGCCGTTCCTCCGGCCGCCTTGGGCACCGCGCGTCCGTACCAGTCTTTTGCGATTTCTCCCCGGTAACGCTCCATGCGTTCCGGATCACTCAGATTGGCAATGTCATAGCCGACATACAGCACAAAGCTGTCTGAGACGATTCCCTTTTCCAGCATGTCATCCGCCAGGGCTTCCGCCATTTCACGTACGATCATCTTTCCCTTTTCGTGCGGATAGCCTTCCGGCAGCACCTGCCCGCTTCCGACACTGTGATTCTCCGGTACATATTTCTTTATATCCGCGATCGTCGCAGATTCCGCGCCGAAGGCATGATCGATCAGATATTCCGCATTGACGCCGAACAGCTGATAGAAGATGCTTTCATCTTTAAGTGCCTGACGGGCAATGTCGCCCATCGTATACATCCCATGCGCATTGAGCTTTGCGGCAATGCCTTTTCCGACCCGCCAGAAATCAGTGAGCGGCTCATGAGCCCACAGGATCCTTCGGTAGGTCTGTTCATTCAGCTCGGCGATCCGCACCCCGTGGGAATCGGCAGGAAGATGCTTTGCGACGATGTCCATCGCCGCCTTGGCAAGATACATGTTCGTACCGATGCCGGCCGTTGCGGTGATGCCGGTTTCCTTCAGTACCTCATGGATCATCATCTCCGTCAGTTCACGGGCTGTTTTCCCGTAGAGCTTCAGATAGTCGGTCATATCGATGAACACTTCATCGATGGAATAGACATGGATGTCTTCCGGCGCTATATAGCGCAGATAAATGGCATAGATGCGCCGGCTGTAATCCATATACAGCGCCATGCGGGGCGTCGCTGCCACAAAGTCCACCGCAAGCGAGGGATCTGCCTTCAGCTGGGCCGAATAAAAACTGGAGCCGGTCAGCTTCATGCCCGGTGCCTTCCGCTTCCGCTGATAATTGATTTCCTTCACCTTCTGTTTCACTTCAAATAACCGCGGGCGGCCGGAGATGCCCATGGCTTTGAGCGACGGGGAAACCGCAAGACAGATCGTCTTGTCCGTACGTGAGGTATCCGCAACCACAAGGTTTGTACTCAGCGGATCCAGGCCCCGTTCATTGCATTCCACCGATGCATAGAACGACTTCAGATCGATTGCGGAATAGATTCGGTGTTTTGTGCCGGAAGGCTCATTCATACATTATTCCGCACCTTTCCAGACAAACAGTCCTTCCGCACCGGCAATGCGGCCTGTCCGCTCCAAAAGAACCGTATCCGGGTCATAGACGGTCATGTAATTATCATCCCCGTTCAGGGTGATCAGCGCTTCCTCTGGCGCTGTAAGGATCAGGATTCTTCCCTGCGTTTCAAACACGTCCCGGATCCATGCGGAAAGCACCGCGGGAGACGGATTTGTCATCCACTCTTCACGGCAGTTTACATGCAGGTCATAATAACAGTTCAGTTTCAGCAGGATATCTGTAAACTTTTCGAACAGCTCCGGCGTATGAAACACTTCTTCCAGTGAAGCATACTGTCCGGCACTGTTTTCCGGCACCCGTTCCGGCAGTCCGTCTATCACCCAGCATGGTTTTTCCAGCAGTTCTTCGATCCGTGCATCAGGATTCATCATACGGAATCATTATAGCAAGTACGGCACCTCCGACCGATATCGGCACATGTGTTTTGCGGCCATCTGTTCTATAATGCATATGTTTATGTCGAGACGGAGCCATCGGATTACAGGACTGTGTGTCCTGGCGATTATCTTGACAGCCGGATTTCCCTTCCGGGTCCAAGCGGAAGGAGAAGATCCGGATTTTTCCGATACCGAGTACTGGAACCGTCTCTGTACGAATACCGATTCCCTTTCCGATGAAGACGTGAAGAACTGTCAGGCCTATACGCAGTATATGCAGGAGCGCAATTCCGAACTGCAGTCCCAGATTGCGGACATCGATGCACGGAAGGAAGAAATCTCCGCAAAGATCTCGGATTATGACAATCAGATTGCACAGTTCAATGCGCAGATCGAGGGCATCACCGGCATGATTCAGGACTTAAGCATGCAGATAAAGGCGGTGGAAGAACAGATTGCGGATATCCAGAGCCGGATTGACGCCAATCAGAAAGCCATCGTTGAGAAACAGAATGATGTCGATGACCTGAAGGCGAAGGTCGCAAAGCGGCTGGTCGAAGAACAGAAGACCATGCATTCCTATCAGTTTCTCGATATCCTGATGGGCGCCGCCACCTTTGAAGACTTTGTCCGGCTTGCCAGCGGATTGAATGATATCTATGCCCATGACAGCCACTCCCTCGAACAGCTGACCGCCAGCATCGATTCCCTCCATGAAATGGAAGACCAGCTGAAGAGCGATCAGAAGGAAGTAAAGGCCATGGAGACCGAACTTGCGGCAGGCAAACAGGCGCTGGACTCCCAGCAGGCCGCACTGCTTTCTTCCCGCTATGAACTGCAGATCCTCCAGCAGAATTACAACGCACAGCTTGCGGCCGCAGATCAGGAAAAGACCAGCGCGCAGAATGCAATTGCCGCAAACCAGTCGCAGATCGGCAATATCAAAGACTCCATCGCAAACCGCCCGGAGGCAACCGCGAAATCCGAAGCGTCTGATTCCGGGGAAAGCAGCACGTCCGACGCAAAACCGGAATCCTCAGATTCCGGGACAACCCCGGCAAGCACGGCTGCGCCGAAGCCCGCTTCCACACCGGCGCCTTCTTCCGGCGGTTCTTCTACAGCGCCGGAAACCGGCAATACCGACGGCAACCCCTACTACGGCGGCTGGGCGAACTGCACATGGGGAACCTGGCAGCTGGTTCATGATACGCTCGGCATCTCCCTGCCCGGCTGGGGCATGGCAGGAAACTGGATGAATGATGCGGCGAGGTCCGGCTATGCGACCGGAAGTACGCCGAAAGTCTATTCCATCGCGGTGTATTCCTGGCATGTCGGTTTTGTGACGGCCGTGGATGGTGACCGTGTCTACATCAAGGAAGGCAATTATCTGGGTCATTATTATGAACGCTGGGTACCGGTGGACGGACTGCCCTACAGCGGTCAGACCTGCCTTGGCTATATCTACCTCTGAGCACTGCATACAGGCAGTGCTTTTCTTTCGAATCAGGCATAATTCCCCTGATTCTTGACAGGGTGTCTATAATATAAAATGCGTAAGAAAGAAGGGATATCATGACAAAAGTTGATGTAATATCCGGCTTTCTCGGAGCCGGAAAAACAACATTGATCTCCAAACTGGTCAAGGAAGTATTCCCTGGCCAGAAGATCGTGCTTGTGGAAAACGAATTCGGTGAAATCGGAATCGATGGCGGCTTTCTGAAGGAAGCCGGCATTGAGATCCGGGAAATCAACAGCGGATGTATCTGCTGCACACTGAAGGGTGATTTTGAAGAAAGCCTCAAACAGGTCGTTGAGACCTATGAGCCGGAACGGATCATCATTGAACCGTCCGGTGTCGGAAAACTCTCCGATATCCTGCGGGCAGTAAAAACCGTGGACGGACTGGAACTCTCCAGCTACTCCACCGTCGTGGACGGCAACCGTGCCAAGGTCTATCACCGGAACTTCAAGGAATTCTTCGATGATCAGATTGCGACTGCCGCATGCGTTATTCTCTCCCGTACTCAGAGCATTTCCGAAGAGAAGCTCGCAGATGATGTTGCCATCATCCGAGAACTGAATCCGGATGCCCGCATCATCACCACACCGTGGGATGAACTCAGCGGACAGGCCATCTTCGATGCGATGACCGGAAGTTCCAACGGCTTCCCGGAAGACCTCGGCGAAGATGAGGATGACGACGAGGACGAACACGAACATCATCATGACCACGACCATGACGAGGATGAGGACGAACATGAACACCATCATCACCACGACCATGACGACGATGATGACGAACATGAGCACCACCATCACCACGACCATGACGAGGATGAGGATGAACATGAACACCACCATCACCATCATGAACATGAAGATGTGAATGCCGGACTTTCCGAAGGCAACCGCATCCATGTCGGGGAAGATGAGCACGAACATCATCACCATCACCATCATCATCA
>JAFOLE010000270.1 GCA_017419465.1 Solobacterium sp.
AAGCGGGTATCGACACTGTCCTTTACTACACCCTCTTCATCGAGCACTTCCGTACGGCAGACATACAGATTCGGATCGTTCACAGACCAGAGCGACGGATGGTCCACCGTCAGAGTCTCAGTGACGGTTTCCATTCCGTTTTCCTTCAGCGGAATGGGTCCGCTTTCCGATTTACTGACGACCTGTCCCGTACTGTCAAGAATCGATGTGCGTACGGAAATGATATGCGATTCTTCATCGTCATTCCCGACCGTCACTTCAACCGCAGTTTTTGCATGATCGGGATCTTCCGCAAGATCCGGTGTTTCGATATGAATGCCGTTACGGGCAATATACTGTTTTTCCGTAACGGTCAGTTTTACATCCCGGTAAATACCGCTTCCCGAATACCAGCGGCTTGAAGGCAGCTCATTATTTACCTTCACCGCAATTACATTTTCCGTTTTTCCGTCTGCGATGAGAGTATCGGAAATATCAAAGGCAAATGCGGTATAGCCGTACGGATGCGTTCCCAGACGTGTTCCGTTTACGGAGACTTCCGCATTCTGATAGACCCCTTCAAATTCCAGCAGGATCCGTTTTTCCGCGCATTCTTCCGGCAGGATCAGCGTCTTCTGATAGTATCCGGTACCGCCCGGCAGAAATCCGCTTTCCGCCTCATATTCCGTGCTGTAGTCCTGTGAAATCGACCAGTCATGGGGAAGATCGATCTCCTGCCAGTCCGTTTCATCTTCCAGGCGGAACTGCCAGTCCTCATTCAGATCACTGGAACGATCCGATACGGTAAAAACATCCGGTGGTTCCGCAGTGACCGGAGTTGTTATGAACATACACTGAAGCGCAAGCGCGCATGATAAAAGGAGCGTTCGTTTCACGGTATTATTCTAGCAGATAAAAAAGGGCACAGCGGTTTGGGCTGTGTCCTGTCTGATATTGGTTTTGTGTTCAGTCTGCCTTGACCGATTCGGTCTTGAAGATGAACTTCACACTGTCATTTTCATTCTCGGAAGTTCCGCTGAAGCTGCGGTATGCCGTACCTGCATCACTGATGGCAGTGAGGCGGTCAAGCACATCCTCCAGTTCGCCGCCGAATACTTCTGCGAGCTTATCAATGCCTTCGGACTTGAACTTCTCCATGCCTTCCAGCAGTGTTTCAGTTCCGTCATCAAGCTGTACTGCGCCGTCATCCAGCTGAATGACACCGTTCAGCAGTTCGGATGCGCCGTTGTCGAGTTCAGCCGTGCCTTCCTTGAGATCACCGGTTCCTTCATACAGCGTCTTTGCGCCGTCGTTCAGATCAGATGCGCCGCTGTCGAGCTTGTCTGCGCCGGTCTTCAGTGCACCGGCTCCGGTATTGACCTGATCTGCGCCGGCAGTGAGAGAATCAATTCCGCTCTTCAGTGCATTCGCGCCGCCCGCAACCGCTTTGGCGCCGTCGTTCACGCTTCCGGCTCCTGCCGCAATCTGATCAATGCCGCCCTTGAGATTCTCCGCACCGGCATCAAGCTTCTTAGCACCTTCTGAAAGAGCCTCAGCGCCTGTGACAACTTCATTCGCCCCTTTCACAAGACCCGGGTTCTCTGCCGTGCCGTCTCCGGCAAAGCCTGCCGCGATCCGATTGAGGCCTGTGGAAATCTGAACTGCACCATCCTGCAGGGCGATAAGACCGGTCTTGCCACTCTCCGTCTTATGTCCGATTATTTCATCAATGATTGCGATCGTCTGATCGATCTGGCTGACCAGCAG
>JAFOLE010000271.1 GCA_017419465.1 Solobacterium sp.
AAAAATCGATTCATCCGTTCGTTTCTGTATTATGTTCCGTATGTCAGCCTTGCGGTCATGACATTCCCGACCATGATCTATGCGACAAACTCGCTGTGGAGCGGAATCCTTGCGTTTGGAGTCGGACTGTTCCTCACCTGGAACAACACCAGTCTCCCCAAGACTGCAGTGGCCTGCTGTCTGACAGTGCTGATCTCAGAATTCTTTCTGGTTCATTGAGAAAATAAAAAACGCCGTGAAGGCGTTTTTACTTTGCACTGAATTTTGCAAAATCTTCGTTGAATGTATCCTGCACTGTACGCTGCTCGCCGGTAAACGGATCGGAGAAGCGGATCGTATCCGCCCAGAGACACATATGCTCAAACTGGGATGAAGGGATACCGTAAAGCGGATCGTTGATGATCGGATGCCGGTTTCCGGAAAGATGCACACGGATCTGATGGGTGCGGCCGGTAAGCAGACGGCAGCGCATCAATAACAGATCATGTTTGCGGTCAAGCACGACGGCTTTTGTGACTGCTTCCTTACCGGTGGGCGAGAAGCGGTACTTACCGCTGACATGACGGTCCCGTCCGATGTTCTGGTTATAGGTGAAGCGCTGTCCGGCATGTCCTTTTCCGCCGGTAATCGCAAGGTATTCCCGTTCGATTTCCTTTTCCTCCAGCTTGGCATCATACCATGCCTGCAGGAGCGAAATCTTGACGAAGAGCACAAGACCGGTTGTTTCCCGGTCCAGCCGGTGAATGTAGCGCACCGGTGACTGAATGCCGTGATTGCGCTGATAGGCCGCAGCCCTTGACGCAAGACAGTCCGGATCATCCGGGTCATGCACGATGATGCCGGGCTCTTTCCGTGCTACATAGACGAAGTCATCTTCATATACGACCTCGCAGTCGGTGTCCGCCGGCTGATAGTCGATCTCCTGGGAAGGAAGGGCAAAGGTGATGCGGTCCTTTCCGTGCAGGATTTCATTGCCGGACGCATCAATCCGGTTGATCGTGATCTGATGTTCCTGCAGGAGCTCATACTTTTTCTTTCCGGAAATGTGATAGGAACGAAGAAAGTCCGCAAGGGAAATATCTTCTGCGTCAGCCGGAAGGTCGAGAATGAGCCGGCCTGGTTTGAGTTCATAGGAAATGTTCATTGCTGTTCTCCTCAGCGGGCATTGCGGCCTGCTGTTTTCTTCTTTTTGATATGCCGCTGCGGCTGTTTCCGGTCACTGGTTCCGCGGCGTGTGAGCACCGTAACGGACTCCACATGCGGGGTATTCGGAAACATGTCAAACGGAATGACCGTGCGGACTTCATACTCCTGCTTGAGATCCCGGATATTCTTGCCGAGTGTGGAAGGGCTGCAGGAGACATAAACGATCTTGGCAATAGAGGATTTACGGATGACATCGATCATCGCATCATCCATGCCGGAACGGGGCGGATCCACAAGCAGACAGTCCACCTTGCGTTCCGCAAGCAGCTGCTTTAATCCCTCTGCCGCATCGGCGCAGAAGAACTCCGTATTCGGCACCCGGTTTTCCCGTGCGTTTTCCTTTGCGTTGACGATTGCCTGCGGAACGGATTCGATTCCGAAGACCTTGCGGGCCTTGTCTTTTGCCATGATGCTCATAACGCCGACACCGCAGTAACATTCCGCAAGCACATCACATGGATCGATCTTAGATACGGCTGTTTTATAAATCTCTGCCGCCTGATCAAGATTGAGCTGGAAGAACGACTCGGCTGAAAGACAGATCTTAAACCCGCAGAATTCCACGGGAATCGTCTCTTCTCCATACAGGACAAGAGACTTGCTGCCGAAGAGATTCACCGCATTCCGTGCGGTATTGACGGACTGTACAATCGAGACAACGCCAGGCAGGGCAGAGAGCTTTTCGATAAGGGTCTGGGACAGCGTGTCTTTGCCGGTAATCAGCGCAATACTGACCGACGGTTCGATCCGCCGCATGATCAGATAACGGAGTCCGTGTCCGTTCGTATAAGCCGGAAACTGTTCCTCATGCATGATTGCCATGACGGTCTGACGAAGTGCTTCGAGTTTCGGATCATGAAGCGGACAGCGGTCAATCGGTGTGAAATGATTGGTGCCGGTCTTATACATTCCGGTTACCGCAAGACCATCCTGGTCCTGAACCGGAAGTTTCAGTGCACTCCGGTAACCGAACTCTTTCGAAGAAGGGCGGATATCCCGGACAAAGGTGTCTTTTACATGACCGTATTTCCAAAGCGCTTCTGTAAGCAGGGCACGCTTCTGTACAAGCTGTTCGCTGTACTTCAGTTCAATCAGCGGGCATCCGCCGCAGGAGGCGGAATACGGGCAGGGAGAAGTCCGGCGTGCCGGACTTGCCTTGAGAATTTTTCTGGCCTTGCCGCGCAGAAACCGTTCCTGTTCATCGGTGATCAGAACATCTGCGGTTTCACCCGGAAAGGTGCCGGGAATGAAAACCGGCTTTCGGTCCAGATAGGCGATGCCTTCCCCGTTGATTCCGGTTTTGATAATATCTAGTTTCATGTGATTCACCTCAGGAATGCAAGATTCGGATCGGACGCAAAATTGTCCAGCGAATAGATGAAATACAGATCGCTGTTAGAGCCGAGAAGATCCGATACCGGCGCGTGATAGTAGCGCAGATCGATGAGAATGAGATCTTCATATTCTGTGATCAGATACGGCACAAGAATATGGGAGTAACTGTCTTTGACAATGACTGCGGTTCTGCCGTTGTTTACATCCGTATGAATGTCTTCCCGGGCATGGTTGCCGTCAATGTAATACGTATACTGATCTTTTTCCGCAAGACGGGCCGGGTTGTATACCCCGTCCAGTTTCCTGCCGTCATCGAGCGTTGTGACCGCCTGTACCGGTGTTTCCGGAATGATCGTGCGGATCATATCCGGTTTTGTCCAGAAGGAACCGGACTTGGAATACATGGTTCCGCAGAAGGAACTGCTGGCATCTTCATAACGGAAGGCATTCGGTTCCTTATGGAGTACTTCCGCGCAGATGGCTTCATAGCCATGCCAGGCACCCTGTTCATTCCAGTGATGATCGGTCCGGAAGTAAAGGGAAGGGTCCTGCGGAAGATAGTTCATGATCGGAATGTAATTCGTTCCCGCAAACGTGGTTTCAAGTTCTTCCAGCATCGCTTTCTGATCCAGATCCCAGTGTCCGGCCGGAAGGGTGGAAGATGCGCCCCAGGCAGCCGTCGGTACCAGCAGGATATTCGGCGTTACGTTATGTTCTTTCGCAAAGGAGAGAATCGTTTCTGCATTGGAATCAAGTACAGTCTTGTCTGCTGAGGCAAACCGGGACACGAGACGTTCTTCCTTTGCGTAGTAGATATCGTT
>JAFOLE010000272.1 GCA_017419465.1 Solobacterium sp.
GGCGCTTCTGCGGGTGTTCCACTGGATGTGCTAGTTCCGCAAGCTACGAGACTGGCAGCCATCAGAGTGGAGAGTAAAACACTTGCTAACTTTTTCATTATTTTCCTCCCTATAGCCCTGTGTTTCTACCGGACACGTACGGCCCGGTCAATCGGAGCGATTCCCCTATCTCTGTACCAGAGAGATATGGGAATCAATTGTGGTTTTCCTACCCATTTGTAGGACAACTTGCTTCGACAATGAAAATGTAACCCCTCCCATTTTGAATTTCAAGTATTTTCGTCAAAATTTCGTCAAATTTCTCTTGACAAGCAAAATTTTTTCGGCTATTGTAAACGTTTCATTTCGCCATTTTATGCGGATTTTCACGGTTTTTTCATGGTCGGAAGAAATTTTTGGGTATCTTGTAATTCTCAGAAACTCATGCTAAATCATGGTTGTAAAGTCCTGTGTACCGATTTATCAGTAAGGTTTGTACCAATCATTGTTCTATCAATCTCAGAAGGAGGATACGTTTATCAAATACGGTTATTTTGATGACGCCAATCGGGAATATGTCATCACAACTCCGAAGACTCCTCTGCCCTGGATCAACTACCTCGGCAACAAGGACTTCTTCTCACTGATCTCCAACACAATGGGCGGCTATACATTCTATAAGGATGCCAAGCTGCTTCGGATCACACGCTACCGCTATAACAATGTTCCTTACGACAATAACGGTAAATACTTCTTCATTAAAGACGACGATACCATCTGGAATCCCGGATGGCAGCCGGTCCGCACGGAACTTGATGCATATGAATGCCGCCACGGCATGGGCTACAGCCAGTTCAAGTCATCCAAAAACAATGTTGAAGCTACCGTTGTCTCCTTTGTACCGCTGAACGATACATGCGAAGTCATGAAGGTCAGCCTGACAAACAAAGGCGATGCCGCAAAGGATCTCAAGCTCTTCTCTTATGTGGAATGGTGCCTCTGGAATGCCGATGATGATGAACGCAACTTCCAGCGCAATCTTTCCACCGGTGAAGTGGAAGTCGTCGGTTCCACCATCTTCCACAAGACTGAATACCGTGAGCGCAGAAACCACTACGCTGTCTTCTCTGTAAACAAGGACGTCAACGGATTTGATACCGCACGGGATCAGTTCCTCGGTTTCTACAACGGTCCGGATCATCCGGATGCAGTAATCAACGGCGCCTGCACAAACTCCATGGCCTCCGGCTGGTCCCCGATTGCGGCGCATCAGCTGAATGTCAGCCTGGCACCGAATGAGACACAGACCTTCATCTTCGTTCTCGGCTACATCGAGAACCCGGATGATGACAAATGGGAAAGCTACGGCGTTATCAAGAAGGATAAGGCATGGGCAATGCTCGACCGCTACAAGACCGTTGATCAGGTTGACGCAAAGCTTGCTGAGCTGAAAGACTTCTGGACCGATCTGCTCTCCAACTATCACGTTGAAACCAAAGACGAAAAGGTCAACCGGATGGTCAATATCTGGAACCAGTATCAGTGCATGGTCACCTTCAACTTCAGCCGTTCCGCTTCCTACTATGAATCCGGTATCGGCAGAGGCATGGGCTTCCGTGATTCCAACCAGGACCTCCTCGGTTTCGTTCACATGATTCCGGACCGCGCACGTGAGCGCATTATCGATATCGCGAGCACTCAGTTTGAAAACGGCAGCGCGTACCACCAGTACCAGCCGCTGACAAAGAAAGGCAACTCCGATATCGGAAGCGGATTCAATGATGACCCGCTCTGGCTCATTGCAGGAACATCTGCCTATGTCAGAGAAACCGGTGATACCTCCATCCTGGAAGAGATGGTTCCGTTTGACAACGATGCCTCCAAGGCGCAGCCGCTCCTCGAGCATCTGAAGCGTTCCTTTGATTACATCGTGACCCACAAGGGTCCGCACAACCTGCCGCTGATCGGCCGTGCCGACTGGAATGACTGCCTGAACCTGAACTGTTTCAGTGCACATCCGGGCGAAAGCTTCCAGACATTCGGTCCGTCCGAAGGTCCGGTTGCGGAATCCGTATTCATCGCAGGTATGTTCGTCAAGTATGGACAGGAATATGCAGATCTCTGTGAACTTATGGGCGACAAGGCGGAAGCCGAACGTGCCCGTAAGGAAGTCGCAACGATGAATGAGGCTGTCCTCAAGGACGGCTGGGACGGCGAATGGTTCATCCGTGCCTATGATGCATACTCCAACAAGGTCGGTTCTCACGAATGTGAGGAAGGCCAGATCTACATTGAACCGCAGGGCTTCTGTGTCATGGCCGGCATCGGCGTGAAGGAAGGTCTTGCGCAGAAGGCCATGAATTCTGTGGAAGAGCGGCTCGACACCAAGTACGGCATCATGATCCTTCAGCCGGCATACACGAGATATCATCTCGAGCTCGGCGAAGTCTCCTCCTATCCTCCCGGATACAAGGAGAACGGCGGTATCTTCTGCCACAACAACCCGTGGGTATCGATTGCGGAGACTGTTGTCGGTGACGGCAACCGCGCCTTCGAACTCTATAAGAAGACCTGCCCCGCCTACATTGAGGACATCAGTGAAATCCATTGCACCGAACCGTATGTCTACAGCCAGATGGTTGCGGGACGCGATGCGAAGTTCTTCGGTCAGGGCAAGAACTCCTGGCTCACCGGAACTGCCGCATGGACCTTCACGGATATCTCCCAGTACATCCTCGGTATTTATCCGACACTGAACGGTCTGTCCGTTGATCCGTGCACACCGGAAGGCTTCGGTGACTTCTCCGTCACCAGAAAGTACCGCGGTGTGAAGTACAACATCCAGGTCAAGAACCCGAACAACGTTCAGAAAGGTGTTGTCTCAATGACCGTCAACGGCAAGCCGGTCGAAGGTCATGTCATTCCGTTTGACGCCTCCGTCAAGGAAGCTGACGTTGTCGTCACAATGGGCTGAACCACCAGAACACAATGAAGCCGGAGCGAGTGCTCCGGCTTTTCCTTTTGTCTGTATGAATTGTCTGTTTCCGACGTGTTTCAGCCGCGCGGCGCATCATCCGGCAGAATGGATTCAATGTCATACCGATAGCTGTCACAGATGCGTTTCACCTGTGCTCGGTCATTCATGTCAATGCCGGCAAGCGCTCTTGTGAGCGGTCCGCCGACGATATAGCTGTTGTCCGCAAAATACGGAACCTGCACCTTAACCTCATATACTTCCGTTTCATACGGTTCACCGCCAATCAGGTACGACCCTTTCATCGATATCTGACAGGATTTTGTCGGAATGATCACCGTTTCGATCCGGAAGGTATCCTCCACCAGCGGGGTCGCATCCCCGGTCGGAAAGCGGATCGATGCCGGCGGATTATCCACATCCAGAACCCCGTACAGTGTGATCACCGGACGGTCTTCATCGAAGCCGCCGTAATCCGCAAACATGGTATCCGTCTTTGGATCATACATCAGATACAATGCCGTGACGGCATTCTGGTCCTGCCACTTCAGTTCACTTACAAACGTGAAAAGTACCCGCATGTATTCCATGTTCTGCGCCCGCGCCCATTCCAGAACCGGCACAAAATCCGGTGTGATATCCAGAACCGATTGTGCACTGCCCGACTCGATGGAAAGTACGGAAGAACCGGTCAGACTCTCACTCAGGCCGGAAAACTCCGGCACGCCTTCCTCATTTTTAAGATGCCAGGATGCCCTGACTTCATCCGCATCACCCCATCCGTCATTGAATGCGATCACCTGAATTCTTCCGTCCTCCAGTATTCCGTCCGTCCCGATCACCGGTTCCTCAACCGGAGTCACATCAGCAAAGTCACAGGAGATTTTTTCCACGAACACCGGTTTGTCTGAATCATTTCGAATAAAGCTGAGCAGCGATACCGCCTTCTCACAGAACGGAATATTCATATTCGCGTTCTGCGCATCGGACGCAGTCGCATAGTAACCCGTCAGAACATACGGCAGTGCTTCAGAATAATAGACAGCGGCAGCCTGTGCGGGCGACGTAGCTGTTTCCGCAGGCTGTGATTTTTTCGGAACCAGAAACTGTGCGGCGATCAGAACACAGACAACGGCCGCAATCAGAATGGCAGGCAGATATTTGTTTTTACGGACAACCCGGATCTCCACTTTTGCGCTGTCTTCTTTTCCAAGCGCTTCGCGGATATCATGTACGATCTTTTTCAGCGCCTGTTCTTCATCCTTCCAGGCAAACACCTGCTGCATGGTGGACATACTGAAGGCAAATTCATCTTCCAGTTCACAGTCCTGAATCACATACGGAATGATGAGTTTGTGTTTACTGATTGCCTCGGAGAATTCATTTTTCACCCAGACAGACTGCTGTGATTTTCTGGAAATCACCACAACCATCGCACGGCAGTTGTGAATCCTCTTCACCTGATTCAAAGAATCAGATGGAGCTTCCAAAGCTTGTGGGCTCCGGACTTTCCGGCAGCTGATACAGCAGGATGCACAGACATATACTCCGAAGAACTATATATCCCATCATCCCCTAACAACAGCCGGACGCTTTGA
>JAFOLE010000273.1 GCA_017419465.1 Solobacterium sp.
GCATGCATGATGTTTTGGCAAAAGAAAAGCAGAGAACGCTGCCAATTTGGGTTTACGGAGTCGATCTCTGCTCGTTTATTCTATCATGACGTCTTCGTCATTGCCATCGTTTAGACTGTTTGACTTTGTCAACAGACTGAGGCGGAGTATTCCGCCTTTTTCAATGAACACTTTTCTTGCAAAGTTATGTTGACCTAACTATAATGAACATCAGTTAGTTATCTCTAACTATTGGCGGTGATAATCAGATGAGAGCCGGCCGGAGGGAAACCCATGCCGGACGCATACATTGTAAGACACTGTTCCCCGACACTGGCGGGACTGAAAACCGGAAACATGTTTACGGTGAAGCAGGGAAAGGAAACTATGGTATCCGATCTTCGCAACGTGAATCACCGCATAACGAAATACGGGTTGCGTATGATCCCGCTGCGCAGAAACGGAGAAGACGTTCTCCTGTATCTGTACCGCCCGGAGCGTCTGAAGAAGGACCTGAATCATCCCGAAGCACAGAGGATCCTCTCGCAGAAGGGGTATAACATTCAGGACAGTGAACAGTGTGTTGCGCAGGTTGCGGAACATCTCCGCACCGATGCGTCATTTCCGCATGAGATCGGTTTATTTCTCAGCTATCCGCCGGAGGATGTACTTGGTTTCATGGTTCATCCGAAACAGGGTGTAAAGGCGGTAGGCTGCTGGAAAGTCTATGGGGATAAGGAAAAAGCGGAACAGACCTTTCGGAAGTATGATGCCTGCACTGCCATCTATCAGAAGGCGGTGTCCGGCGGGAAATCCCTTGAACAGCTCATCGTATGTGAACGATAAGGAGAGATTATGAGCAAGGTTGCAGTAGTGTATTGGAGCGGTACCGGTAACACCCAGATGATGGCAGAGTCCGTAGCCGCAGGCGCACAGGCACAGGGCGCTGAAGTATCCATGTTCGTACCGGCAGAGTTTACCGCCGACATGGTTGCCGGATTTGACGGCATTGCCTTCGGATGCCCGGCAATGGGTTCGGAAGTTCTTGAAGAGGGTGAATTCGAACCGATGTTTGCCGGTGTGGAAGGAGCGCTTTCCGGAAAGAAAGTTGGACTTTTCGGTTCCTATGGCTGGGGTGACGGTCAGTGGATGCGTGACTGGCAGGACCGTGTTGCGGCAGACGGCGCAATGCTTGTCAGCGACGGTGTCGTTGCCAACGCGGCACCGGATGGAAGCGCACTGGCAGACTGTGAAGCACTCGGCAAGGCGCTGGCCTGAACGAAATCAGACACCGGAATATGAAAATGGCTCAGGCATTAAATGACTGAGTCTTTTTCGTTCTCCGGGTAAGTTATGACAACAGCTTAAGATGTTCAATTACTGCGGGAATGTCCTTTTCCGAAACACGAAGAAGTCTAAGTGCTTCACCCTGCGGGATATTCATACACTGCATAAGATTCCAAACGCTCCTGGCAATGCCTTTCAGGATGCCGTCCGCTTCGCCTTCGGCTCTACCTTCTTCTTTACCTTCCGCACGCATTTTCATGCGCTCTTCTTTTGATAGAAAATGTCTCATGGAATATGCTCCTTCCTTCACCTCCGATTGTACCGTATATTCGAATTGTTGTGGATAAAATTCGTTTAACACCTGTAATACCTCTCTCCCGTGTTTCAGATGATACAGGTTGTCGAGACTGTCTGAATTATTCTCCATATTGCGCAGTGCATTCAAAACATAGCCAAAGTCACCCTTGAACTTCGACGCAAAGCTGTCATCTATGTGAAGAAGATCGATGATATTGGCACGGTAATCACTGACAAACGGCCGCAGTTCTTCCGGAATATCCATCGCCTCGTTCAGAGTAGCCGGCGCATTCCACGGCTGTGTTCCGTAATACAGAACAAGGGTAAGAACCGGAACTGGGTCTTCCGGTTTTTCGGCCTGATCACGGTAATCGCCGCCGTCATAACCGGCATTGCGCAGCACCATACGCTTATCGATATGAGACTGATTTTCCACACTGAAAATGCACAGCTTTACGTGCTCTTTTTTCAGGATTTTTGTGACGTCGCGATACAGACCATGCAGGACGGTTCCGGAGTTATAGGATGTCACGGGATTACGGTTACAGAGATCCGATGCGCGGATGATGGGTTTTCCGTCATATATCACCGCATTGAAAATGGATGCGGCGACATCCCTGTGACGCATCAGAAGCTTGAGCGCAAGATCTTTCTTTGTTGGGACAGAGTCATTCATGAGGTTTCCTCCTCACTGTACTTATTGCCTCCAAACTGAAGAATACACGCGGAAAACGGAAACTTTTCTGATTTTTTTAAAATGGGATTACCCATTATAATATTTATAACCACTTGAGTTTTAGGAGATTAATGCCATGACAATGAAACCGGTCTTTCACCGTTCAGATATGATCCGCTGCGCGTTATGCGGCAATGCGCCATGCGCCGGCGCATGTCCCAGTTTTGATCCCTCTGCGATTCTCCGCAGTATCTGGTTTCGTAATGAAGCACCTGCGGCAGCGGCACTGCCGGATACACTGCCGTGCATGAACTGTGAGGCACCGTGTGAATCTGCCTGTGTACGGGCAGGGGAAGTGCCGATCCGAAAACTGATGATCCGGCTGAAGGAAGAAGTGCTGCCGAATAATGAAGGCCCGATTCCCCAGGATGAAGAACGTCTGAGATGTGATTTCTGCGGAATTCCGATGGAGAATCCGTTCCTGCTTTCTTCCAGTGTTGTCGCAAGCACCTATGATATGTGCGCCCGTGCCTTTGAGGCGGGATGGGGCGGTGTTGCCTTCAAGACCATCTGCACCTTTGATATTCATGAAGCGTCCCCGCGCTTTTCTGCGATCCGGGGAGACAGCGGCTCGATTATCGGGTTTAAAAATATTGAACAGCTTTCCGATCACTCGGTAAAAGAAAATATGGAGATCTTCCGGAAGCTGAAGAAAAACTATCCGACCAAGTTTATCCTTGCGTCGATCATGGGACGCAACGAAGACGAATGGGAGGAGCTTGCCCGGCTCTGCGATGAAAACGGCGCGGATGCGATCGAACTGAATTTCTCCTGTCCGAATATGGAAGAAGGGGGACTTGGTTCGGATATCGGCCAGAATGAAGGACTTGTGGAACGCTTTACCAGAGCCGCAAGAAGAGGCACGGCCAAACCGATCCTCGCCAAGCTGACCCCGAATGTCGCACAGATGAGTCCGTTTGCGGAAGCCGCAAAACGGGGCGGGGCAGATGGAATTGCGGCGATCAATACGATCAAAAGCATCACCAAGGTAAATCCCTTTACCTACGTGTCGGCTCCGGCAGTGCACGGAAAGTCTGCGGTCGGCGGCTACAGCGGAAATGCGGTCAAACCGATCGGGCTGCGCTTTATTGCGGAGCTTGGTCAGAATCCTACCCTGAAGGGAATGCATATCAGTGGGATGGGCGGCATTGAGACATGGAAGGATGCCCTGGAATATATCCTGCTGGGGTCTTCTTCGGTACAGGTGACGACCGCTGTCATGCAGTATGGATACCGCATCATTGATGATCTGAAATCCGGTCTGAATACCTTTCTTGCATGGAGCGGAAGAGACTCGGTTCGTGATATGATTGGTCTGGCGCTGGACGCGGTAAGCAGCACCACTGATGTGCTGGAGCGGGATACGATCCTGTTTCCGAAGTTCAATCACGATACCTGCATCGGCTGCGGCCGCTGCGAGATCTCGTGCGCCGACGGCGGACACCAGGCAATTCATCTGGATGAGACCAGACGGCCGAAGCTGGACGGCAGTAAATGCGTCGGCTGTCATCTCTGTATCCTGGTATGTCCGAGCCGCTCGATCGTTCCTTCCGGGAAGCGCATCAAACGGCCGGCACATCATAAGGAGTAACCGCCGGTAAACAGAATCAACGATACAGCTGCGGGAATTCCCGGCAGGGATACCGCAGCTTTTATGAGAGGATCAGAAGAAATGAGCACAGCAGAATCCACAAACAACCTGAAAGAAACATTCCGCATCGCATGGCCTTCCGTTACGGAGAGCGTCCTGATCGTACTTGCGGGCATGGTAGACACGTATATGGTATCCACCCTGGGCAAAGCCTCGGTGGCGGGTGTCGGCGTAACCAATCAGCCGAAGTATTTTGCCTATACGATGTTCTATGCGCTCAATACCGCAATTGCCTCGATGGTTGCCCGCCGGCTTGGTCAGAAGCGGCGGAAAGATGCCAACGGCATGTTTCTTACCGCACTGGTATTTGTGACGGCGGTTTCCGTTGTGCTTGGACTGCTGTGCGTGATCTTTGCGCGGCCGATTCTTCTGCTGTTCGGCGCAAATCCACAGACGCTTCCGATGGCGGTGCCTTACTGGAATATCGTCATGGGGTTCAGTGTATTCAACCTTGTCTCCATGTATATCAATGCGGCACAGCGCGGCTGCGGAAATACCCGCATTGCGATGACCACCAACCTGACGTCAAATGTGGTCAATGTCATCATGAACTACCTGCTCATCAACGGACACTGCGGCTTTCCGGCCCTCGGCATCAACGGTGCGGCGATTGCGACAGTGCTCGGAACGGTCGTTGCCTTCTTCATGAGTGTGCGCTCCCTGTTCAAGAAAGACAGCTTTGTCCAGGCGCAGTATATCCGCGCCGAAGCGATCCGTCCGAGCAGGGAATCTGTGAAGGAGCTTGTGCCGATGAGCGGAACACTGCTCAGCGAGAATCTCATGACCCGGCTTGGCTTTGCGATTACCGGTGCGCTGACGGCCCGGATCGGAACCGACCCGTACTCCGCGCATATCGTCGGTATGACCTTCATGAACCTTGGCTTTGCGTTCGGAGACGGCCTGCAGTCGGCGATGGTTGCCCTTGTCGGTAAAAGCGTCGGTGAAAACAATCCCGCCAAGGCAAAGAGTTATGTCCGGAGCGGTCAGAAGTTCGGTCTTGTGATTTCCGTAATCGTGGCGGCTCTGATGCTTGTATTGGACAAACAGATTTTCGGACTCTATTTCCCGAATGATCCGATCATGCTGGAATACGGACAGCTGATTTCCCGCTTTATCGCGGTCATCATGCCGATCCAGGTTGCCAAGATCGTATTCAACGGCATGTTGCGGGGAGCGGGCGACGTCCGCTTTACCCTGATCGGATCGACGATCGGTGTCACGATCGTTCAGTCGATCCTGATGTATTTCCTGATTATCCGCATGCACACCGGACTCACCGGAGTCTGGGTCAGTATACTGATCAGCCAGGCCGTACAGCTTGCGCTGTTCAGCTGGCGTTATTTCTCTGGCAGATGGATGACTGCCGCACAGCCTAAAGGAGCCTGATATATGGCAGGAGAAAAGAATGTTTTCATCACCTCGCTGTCCGCTCTGTCAAACCGGACCGGACACAGCTACTACCTGTATGAGGCAGACGGACAGACAAAATACTGCGACGGACTGAGCGGGGCGGAAGCCGGCGCAAAGTACCTGCTCTCAAACACGGCGATCAATCACATCATCGTTGTCGGCGGTTCCCACACCTATGAGGAATCCGAAGAAACCGGATGGCTTGTCCTGCGGGACTCCACAACGTTTACATCATCCGGCATCCAGAATCTTTCGGAGTATGGATTTTTTCAGTACCGTCTCAGCCAGTTTCTCAACAGCATCGACCTCGAAGCACTCGATGTGCTGGAAGACATCAGCGAAGAGCGCAGGGAGGAACTTCTGGAGGGCTGTCAGAAGCTGTTCTCACTGCTTTATCAGCGAAATCCGCAGCTGCGTCCGGACCGGGTATTTCATGTGCTTGCGCATGCGGAAGACCATGCAAAGCTTATGAAGGAGGCGTTCGGAGATCTCAGTGAACATGATCTCTACTGGGTCAAACGCCGGCTCTATTCCCAGCTGTCCGATCAGCTGAAGCTGACGCCGCGTCAGGACAATGAAGACATTTCCGTCTGCTTTGTGCCGATGCGCTATGCCGGGGAAAACAACTATGTGCCGGCGCAGAATGTGGCCGGGCTGGTCAGGGTCCTGCGGGAGATCGGGGCGGACGGCCTGAATATTTACATGGACATGCAGGGACTGGAGTCTGCGGAAGGCTATATGATCCTTGGCGTGTTAAGCATGCTGGAGGAGGACAAGACCTGTCCGATCCGCTTCCGGGAAATCATCACCACCGTGGAAGAAGAGGACGGCTTTGTCCGCGTCATCGACAACCGGGAAATGAAGCGGTATGACATCAACCGTCTGGTGACCGGAATGAGCGCGTTTATCCGTTACGGCAAGGTGGA
>JAFOLE010000274.1 GCA_017419465.1 Solobacterium sp.
AGTTGGTTTCGTCGCTACCTATTGTATCGGATCTCAATACCTGTGCCTTTTGTAGTGCTTGTATAAACAAAAAGGTGTTATTGGGTTTAATCCATCAACACCAAATTATATAGAGCCAAGTAAAAACGCCTTCACGGCGTTTTTTATTTTCTCAATGAATCAGAAAGAATTCTGAGATCAGCACGGTCAGACAGCAGGCCACTGCTGTCTTGGGGAGACTGGCGTTGTTCCAGGTGAGGAACAGTCCGACTCCGAAGGCAAGGATTCCGCTCCACAGCGAGTTTGTCGCATAGATCATGGTCGGGAATGTCATGACCGCAAGGCTGACATACGGAACATAATACAGAAACGAACGGATGAACCGGTTTTTGATCGGCTTGCGGATCAGTGTCAGCGGCAGGATTCGGACAAGATACGTTACTGCCGTCATTACAATAATCTGTATCGTTACACGGCTCATAACTCTTCCTCCTTCACCGGATTCAGCCAGGCGGCAGCCGATGCGATCACAACCGTCAGGGTAATCATGCGCACGCCTTCCGATAAGTCTTTGATAACCGGAATCAGTGTGAACAGGAAGCTGCTCAGAAACCCGATCAGAACTACATTCCGGATGACCTTGTTTGTCCGGGCAGGCGGAATAATGACCGCCAGAAACATACCGAATAATGCGACCGAAAGCGCACTGACGATGCGTGTCGGCAGCAGTGCGCCGAAGATGACACCGAACATCGTTCCAAATGCCCAGCCTGGCATGGCAACCGACATCATACCGTAGTAATACTTCGGTTCAAGATACCCTTTCTGGCGGATTCCAAGCGCAAACAATTCATCCGTCAGCACAAAGCCGATGATCCAGCGATGGATCATCGCGGTCTTTTCGCTGAACTTCTGCGAAAATGCCGTGCTCATCAGCATATACCGCGCATTGGCCGCAATGACCATCAGCGCCGTTTCCAGATACGAAGCCTGTGCCGCAATCATCGCAACACCGGCATACTCTCCGGCAGACGCATTGTTTAACAGACTGATGAAAAATCCCTGAACCGGTGTCAGTCCGGCATTCTTCATCGTGATTCCAAGCGCAAAGGAAACAGCAAAATATCCAAGTCCGATCGGGACCGCGTCGCGCTGTCCTTCCCGGAATTTTGCCCATCCGTGATTCTGTTTTGTATTGATCTCTGCAGTACTCATCCCTTCAGATATTCCTTCATGGCAGGAGCCGCAGCCTTGGCATCGTTGTATCCGAGCCAGTAAAGCGCTCCGAGTTCTTCGACGTCTCCTTCAAACCGGGAATTCGTGACCGGACGGCTCGGCGCAAGCACGAAGAGCTTGCCGAGTTCCTCCAGCTGATCGATCCGGTTCAGCAGGATGTTGTAGTGCGCCGCTTCCTGATAAAGGTCCATCATCAGATTCGGATATCGTTTTCCGTATTCGAGTCTTGCGGCACGGCTCTTTGCCTTGAGCGGTTTCCGGTAACTCCGGTCCCGCGTGCGGATGAGTATCTTTTTCTTTTCCGGCTGAGCCATCGCCCAGTCAAGCGGTATCTTCTCGGCGATTCCGCCGTCAAGATATCGTTTCCCGTCAATTTCGACCGCTTCCGTAACATACGGCACGGAGGCACTGGCCTGAATGGCACGGAAGATATCAGGGCATTTTCCCTTCTCCATATATTCCGTTTCGCCGGTTTCAATATTGGTGACCGTAGCGATGAATCTGCGTTTCGGATTGAAGAAACGCTCCGCATCAAGCGGAATCTCCTTTCCCAGTTCGAAGAAGAGATAGTTGAATCCGGTAACACCGTGTTCTTTTACGACTGCACGACCTCCGGTATATCCCGAA
>JAFOLE010000040.1 GCA_017419465.1 Solobacterium sp.
GAGCTGGTGTGCTTCCGGATAAATCATCTGTTCCTGAAGTATTTCAGAGATGATACGTTCTGCCTGAGTCTCTCCGGATACATCCTTAAAGGTTTCTTCCCGTACGATATGCTTCATCGCATCATAAAGCTCCACAGATCTGCGCATGCCGTTCATCGGTGCATTTGCATAGCCGCATCGTATATGCGTCGTAATTCCGTCACAGAGCAGATATCCTTCTCCCGGCTGCCGGATGCGTGCGGCATCGGGTTTATGAATCATTTCGTTGCTGTCGGCTGAATCCTGTACCTTAAGACAGATACGGAATCGGGTATTGGACCAGATCTGTTCATCAACGATCCCTCCCGGTTTCTGTGTCGCAAGAATCATATGAATACCGAGGCTTCGTCCGACACGCGCCACACTGATGAGGTCCTTCATAACTTCCGGCTGTTCTTTCTTCAGCTCGGCAAACTCGTCCACAATGATAAGTAATGACGCAAGATACGGCAGACCAGATGATTCGTTCCACATCGACTGATACGAACTGAGATTCATAACCGGTTTTCCGCTCAATTTGCTTAACGAAGAAAACAGGTGTTCGCGCCGCAGGCATTCATTCTGAAACGAAACAAGTGCCCGTTCCGTATCGGATTCATCAAGATTGCTTAATATACCGGCACAGTGATGAACCCTGTACCGCGGATTTGAAAACAGTACGGCAGCCCCTCCTCCTTTAAAATCAACCATTACAAACTGAAATTCCCGCGGACTGTAGTTTATGCACAGACTCAGTAAAAGCGTAATGATAAGTTCACTTTTTCCGCTCCCTGTCATTCCGGCAATCAGACCATGCGGTCCTGCCCCTTTTTCGTTCAGATCAAGCGGAACTGTTTCACCATCATCGCCGAAACCGATATACGCAGTCAGATGATCCCTTGAACGTTCAGTCTCCCACCGTCCTGCCAGATTCAGACAGCGGATATCAGAACCTCCGTAAAGCTCAAAAAACGAGGATGTTCTGCCTTTTCTGTCTGATTCATAAGAAACACATGTATGACGGAACAGCCTGATCAGGTCCGGAACCGAAACGGAACAGATATTATCACACCGGCATGATTGTGAACCGTTCTGTGAATTTATCTGTCCGGGATTTCCCAAAACAATATGAAGCTGTGTTTCCGGAAGAACCGGTGCGGATCCACATGGATAGAGAATCGTGCAGTCACGGTCCTGAAATACAGAGCAGAGCGATTCCTTCATGCAGATAATCAGAAGCCTGGTGTTGTCCGAGTCCTCAATCAGACTGGAGATCTCCGCCGCTTCACTGATGGTGGATGCGATGCTTCGCTGCCCGTGGCCATTCGATACATGCGGCAGTTCACAGATCCACGTATTTTCCGCAACGATTTCATGCGGAACCAGGAATACAACATGCAGTACATCCGGACCGTGATAAAACAGAAGCTGAAATAACAGGCCAATCAGATAATCCCGATATTCCGGCGCATAAGAAACAGAAATATACCTGCAGCTGTTCAGTCTTACAAGAACCGGCATAGTCTGAACAGCAGTTCTGGATCTTACGGCTTCGATCATTTCAGGAATCGGATCATTTACAGGACTTTTGAAGTTTTGATTCAGCCGAACATCACATGTGACCTCTCCGGTTCCGATACGGATACAGAAACTGTCCGGTTGATCCGGAAGCGCCCTCCACAGCTGGTCCGGATCGGCAAAGTTCAACGGAAACCGGTTATTTAAAAACATAATGTATTCCGATTCCGCAGAAAGAATCTCTTCCTTCAGAGAATGCATATATTCCTCATACTCTGACTGTCTTCGCCGCAGCTGTCGTTTTTCATTGCGGTAATCATAGATTCGCTGAAGCGGATTCCACAGCAATGCGGAAAGGACCATGACGGATGGAAGCAGAATCATCGGAAGCAGTTCCTGTACGGAACGTCCGCTGAGCCAGCCGTTATAAGCACTCATAAGGCCGGCAGTAAGAGAGGCAGACGACATCATTAATGCAGGTCCCATGACAAAAACAAGCGGCCGCTTCCGGTTGGTTTCCGCAGGCAGGGGCTCCCGGAGCTCTGCTTCATAATGAAACGGTTCATACGATATCTGATATGAGCGATGCAGATACTGCATGACCGACACCGGCTGCAGCTGCTGTTCTGACAAGACTGCCGGTTCAAGCCTGCAGTATGTATTGCTGGCGGAAGATACTGCCAGAAATGATTCGCACAGAATAATCTGAACGTTCAGAACCCGGAATCGTTCGCCAAAGGAATAGGAAGAGTTTGAAACAACACGTCCTGACAGATCTCCCATTCCGCTGTCTGTCTGATCTATGACACGCATATTGCGAGCATCAATGAGAAACTGACGCGGTTTCAGATTGATATCCTGTACATAAATGTCATCATCAATTGCACTTCCGATCGACAGGAATCCCGTTTTCCATGTATAGTGATGAAATTCGCCGTATCCTCTGTCATACATTGACCAATAGACTGTCGCCGTTTCGCCGGTTTTCTGATCTTCGATTTCTGTAACCGACTGATGTTCAATCTGCGGATGACGGATATAAGTACAGCCGTACGGGAGCTTCATATGATAAACTCCGCCGGCTTGATAAATACTGCACTCCTGGTGCAGTAATTCAATCATTACACGTCGTTCATGAAGCAGGACCGCCTGCCGGCGGTCCTGTTCTGCAATCCAGCCAATCATGCTTTATGCCGTACCAGCACCGAACAGCTGATTTCATATTTTCGGTCAGAAGTACGGATATGAATGATGGAAGATCCTTCCGTCTTTCCCGTTACGGCAAGACCGGATGTTTCCGCAACTCCCGGATTATCCGATGTGAGTACAAGATCCTTCACCGCATACCCTTTCGGCAATGCACGGATCTGAATGGATTTTGTTTCGCCTGGATCCAGAATCATTGAGTAATCAGTAATCCGAATCTGATCACTCTCAACGACCGGACCGCTGTCTTTTGTCTGCGGACGGTCTTTTCTTGTGCATTTGGCAACGCGATGGCCGTTTTCCCAATGGCCGTTCAATCCCGGAATCATCTCTCCGTTATCCTCAGTCACAAGCATCAGAACACCGGACAGACCTGCCCGACCGGCCAGAGTGTCAGGAGAATTAAACCGGATACCGACGGTCTTAAACGCTGTAATATCCGTGCAGCTGAACACATTCTCATTTCCATCGGACAGATCATCAATCAGATCCGATGGAATTCCATCAGCATGTAAGACAGAATGATTGTTCTGACTGTCATACAGATGTACCTGTGCATCCGCCTTTGCTTTTGCGCCGGCTTCTGTCTTCATATCGGCAATTGTCATGCCTGCAAGTTTCATTGCCATTTTTACCCCTCCCAGCAGTGAAGTATCTGCCTGCAGAAACGCCTTTGCGTCCATGTCGGAATGCCCGATTCTGCGCAGATGACCATCTCTGATTTCCATACCGATGCAGTTATCCTGACTGAGCGCAAGCTGTGCCTTACCGGTTGCCCGAATCGTAAGTTCCAGCTGCATCAATACACTCAACAGCGGCTGTGACGGTACGGGGATCTCAATTTTCGCCAGCGGAAGTGTAATATCCGCCGGATCGGCATGTTCCTGAAACAGATTACGGATGGTCCCGAGAAAGTTTCCCGGTTCCACCTTCGAAAAATCTCCATACAGTTTTTTGTAAGAATCAATCGATGCGCCGAGATTTTCAGCGCTCTGAAATTCCATCGTGAAATAGCCGTCCTGTATGGTCCCGTTTTCGGTCTTCCAGCGATAGGACGGTTTTACCGACGAAATCATCAGATTTCCGAATACCTCAAGTCCGTTTTTCGTCTTCCGTTTTACTTCGGCTTTTATGCCTGTTGCACTGACGGAATAGGAAATATGATATCCGTTAATTTCGTGGGTCTTTTCATAACCGGATGAACGTACTGTGGCCGGTGATGCGAATTCCAGTGAACTTTCGGCATCCTGAATGACGGTTTCGTCAATCGCATCGATGATCTTTGCTTTGGTAAAGTCCACTTCAAAGGTCTCTGCTGTATCGATCGAAGAGAATACCTCTTCTGCCTTTGCGGGTTCGATGTCCGCATGTATTCCGTCTTCTTTGACCTCCGTCTCTTTGATCCGGTAAACAGTCTCCGGTTGTTCCGGCGTTCCGGTGGTGAAATACTGTCCTTTTTCAACCGCAGCATCCGGCCTGAATACAGCGGTATTTTCAGTCGGATCCAGCACTTCGGGTTCTTCTTCCGTAAACTCCGCTTCCTCATTGAATTCATACTCCAGATGCGGATCAAACATGGTTCTGCGGTCGATCTGTTCTGCAATTACGGAAAGACAGTTCAGTGCTTCGGTACGATCGATTGGCTCACGCGGAAGAAAACGGTCATGTCTGTCCAGTGACAGCAGTCCATGCGCAACGGATGCGGAAACATGTTTCGGAAACATCGACGAATTAAGATCACGAATGGATACATTGGTATCCTGTTTTACATCACGCTCCGAAAGATTCATCAGCGTATATGCGGTCCATTCCCTGGTAAGGACCTGATCCGGATCAAACGGCGCGGTGCCGTCGAGTACGCTCCATTCCACCGCTGCCTGTACCGCTTCAAAGTACGGGGATGATTCCGTCACATTGAGGTAATACGGTTCAGAATTATCAGACGATAATAGACCGGCCTTCTGATCCAGCAGCGTGATCCACTCTCCAAGTGTCATGGTTGCGACAGGCGAAGCTGCACATCCTGACAGAACTGATGCCAGGATGGCAGTTACCGCCTGCAGGATGACACTATACCTGCATACTCTGTGCATTGCTGGTAATGGTGGTTTCCAGGGTGTCGTAACTCTCTGCGGTACGGTCAAGGAACGCCGCGTAGGAATCGATGGTTTCTTTCTCCGTTTCAAATCGGGTCGCAAATACATTAAACTTGGCCCGGATTGCTTCCCCGCCATCCGAAATCCAGGAAACGTTGGTATTGTTCATTTCCTTCTTCATTTCGCCGAGCGACTCATACATCTGCTGATTACAGTTCCGGATCCGTGAGGCACACTCCAGTACCTCCGCAAGCGATATTTTCAGACTATCCATTCTGTTCTCCTTTCTATCGCGCAAGTGCGTTTGCCTGTGAGGTCAGATCATCCTGAACGGCACGGTAAGACTTCGCGGAATTTCGCAGGAATTCTGCATACTGACTGCAAAGCACACTCATTTCCCTGAAATCGGTCTGAAACTTGGAAATCTGATTTGAAAACGCTGTGTTGTCCTTTCCCTGCCAGGCGGCTTTCATGGTGTCTACCGCTTCGAATAACGCAGTGTAGGCGCGGACGTAATCCTGATTGGAGTCTTCGATTCTGGAAGCGCTGGCCTCCAGATGCTCCGGTTCAACTGTTATGGAACGCATAAGCTGTGTTCCTCCTTTCTGCATATCTTTTATCGGGACAATCTGAAAATCCCCCGCGCAGTAAGAAAAAAATTTAAAAACAACGAAAAAAAGCACTCCAGACATTCCTGAAGTGCTTTGATCAGAATCAGAATTCAGTTTTCTTCGGATCCTTTATCATTTTTGTGGATTTCCGCAATTAGTTCGTCAATGTGACGGGCATTTTCCTCAGCGGTATCAATTTCAAACTGAAGTTCCGGACATCTGCGGATATCCAGACGCTGGCTGAGTTCGGAGCGGATGAATCCTTTTGCGCGGTCCAGCGCTGCCATCGCTTCCTTCCGGTTCGTCGCACCGAGGAAGGTTACATAGATTTTGGCATAACTGTGATCGTTGGTTACCTTTACATCCGTAATCGTCACAAATCCGATATTCGGATCTTTTACATCAAACTGAATGATCTCAGAAAGGTTTTTACGGATAATCCCTTCCAGACGTTTCTGTTTAATCGATGACACGGCTTATCCCTCCGCAGGTACTTCCTGTTCCTGATATGCTTCGATCGTATCACCGATCTTCAGATCGATATAATTTTCGATGGTAATACCGCATTCATAGCCGGACGATACTTCCTTGGCGTCATCTTTGAACCGCTTCAGAGAGCCGAGCTTTCCAGTATAAATAACGATACCGTCGCGAATCAGACGAATGCCGCAATGTGCTGCGAGCTTGCCGTCGGTGACCATACAGCCGCCGATCGTACCGATCTTGGATACCTTGTAGGTTTCGCGGATCTCAGCCTGACCGATAACAACTTCGGTATATACCGGATCAAGCATACCTTTCATCGCGTTTTCCATCTCTTCGGTTGCTTTATAGATAATGTTATGCAGACGGATTTCAACACCGGCATCTTCTGCCTTCTTGCGGATATCCGCAGTCGGACGGACATTGAAGCCGATGATCATCGCCTTGGATGCATCCGCCAGCATGATATCGCCGTCATTGATGGCACCGGCGGTACTGTGAATGACATTCACCTTGACGCCTTCGACATCCAGTTTTTCAAGCGAGGATTTCACAGCCTCCGCACTTCCCTGTACGTCAGCCTTGATGATAACCGGAATTTCCTTTATTTCGCCTTCTGCGATCTCACGCGAGAGATCTTCAAGTGAAACAGCACTGGTCTTACGGCGCTGCTGATCGATCTTGCGGCGCTTTCTGCGGTCTGCCAGCGCACGAGCTTCCTTTTCATCGTCAAATGCACGGAACAGATCGCCGGCTTCCGGAACATCATTCAGACCGATGATTTCTACAGGAGTAGCAGGTCCGGCAGTCTTGAGTTCGACACCGTCTTCGTCTGTCATCTTACGGACCTTACCGAAACAGGTTCCGACAACAACAGGCTGTCCCTGACGGAGTGTACCGTTCTGGACGAGCAGTGTTGCGACAGGTCCGCGACCCTTATCGAGTTTCGCCTCGATTACTGTACCAACCGCGATACGGTTCGGATTTGCCTTCAGTTCCTTGACATCCGCTACAGTAACGATGGTCTCAAGCAGATCGTTGATACCGTCACCCTTTTTCGCACTGGTCGGAACGAAGATAGTATCACCGCCCCATTCTTCCGGCATGATGCCGAGTTCCGCCATTTCATTTTTGACACGGTCCGGATTGGCATCCGGCTTGTCCATCTTGTTGACCGCAATGATCATCGGAACATCGGCGGCCTTGGCATGGTCGATTGCTTCCTTTGTCTGCGGCATGACACCGTCATCCGCCGCGACAACGATAACTGCGATATCCGTTACGCCGGCACCGCGGGCACGCATTGCGGTAAATGCCTCGTGACCAGGGGTATCAAGGAATGTAATACGGCGTCCGTTGATACTGACCTGATATGCACCGATGGCCTGTGTAATACCGCCGGCTTCCCCTGCCGCAACCTTGGTGGAACGGATTGCGTCAAGCAGGGTTGTTTTACCATGGTCGACATGACCCATGATGGTGACGATCGGAGGACGTTCCTCGAGATCTGCTGGATCATCAATATCCTCGTCATAATCTTCCAGACTGTCTTCTTCACGTGCTTTCACTTTGGTCGGTTCGATCTCATATTCCAGACAGATCGTTTCGACCATATCATCATCCAGTGTGGTATTGATCGTAACCATCTTGCCCTGCATGAACAGAACCTTGATCAGATCACTGGAGTTTCTTCCGCATTTCTTTGCAAGTTCACCCAGTGTAATACCGTCACTGTATGTAATTTCCTTAATATCGATGGCCTTCTTGGAAAACGGCACACCGGCTCCGCGATTCGGAGTGTTATTTCTCCCACGGCGGTTATTGTTCCCGCGATTGTTCTTTCCGCGGTTAGCCCCGCCTCGACTTGGTTTCTTTGGCATATAATCTTCTCCTTTCCTGATGGAAGAGCCGTACTCTTCCGCTTATGCTGGTTGCACATCGCCTCTTTTCATACCGGTGAACCGGTCAGCGGACTGCCTGTTCCAGAACAGTCCAGAATTCCTCCGGAACGGGTACTTCAAGCGCCCGTTCCAGAGCTTTCGTTTTACGTGCCGCCGCAACTGCAGCGGGATCTTTTTTCAGATAGGCGCCTCTTCCGTTGGCCTTGCCGGTCACATCAACCGCAAGGGTTCCTTCCGGTGTTCTGACAACCCGAAGCAGTTCCTTTTTGGGGAGCTGTTCTCCGGTCGCCACACAGCGCCGCATCGGTATCTTACGTGCCATAAATCAGTTGTCGTAGTATTCCTCGTATTCATCGTAATCATCGATGTCATCATACTTGGAATATTCTTCTTCCTGCTGCTGACGTTCGATTTCGTCAAGTTCTTCCTCGGTATAAACCGGCTTGACGATTTCGGTAGTACCGGTGAGCTGCTTGAGAAGCTCATCATTTCTGGTCTTGATACCGTCATCGTCACCCTTCTTGCGGCGCTTCTTGACAGGCGCAGCAGGCTTGGGTTTGGAAGTATCCGCAAACTTCTCGAATTTGGAAACATATTCGTGCTTTGCGGCAATCTCTTCGAGATCGACCTTCTTTTTCTTCGGTTCCTTAGCGGCAGCCGGCTCTTCAACCGGTTCTTCCTTCGGCTCTTCCGCAGCCGGTTCCGGAGTTACTTCCGGAGCGGCTTCTTCAGCAACTGCTTCAGGTTCGGAAACGTCTTCCTCAATCGCCGGAGTTTCCTGAACCGGTGTCTCTGCAGGATGTGTCTCGTGCGCCATCTCATTGCGGATACGCTCACTCATCATCTCCTGCATTTCTTCGGGCAGAACATCTTCTGCGGCAGCTGCAGCAGCAGCTTCATCTGCTTTTCTGCGGGCAAGTTCTTCAATCGCTGCCTGACGCTTTTCATCCGCAGCTTTCTTCTCAGCCTCCATACGTGCAATCTCACGCTGGCTGATCTGTCTCTGCAGTTCTTCCTTGCGGACTTCCGCTTCTGCGACGAACTTGTCATAATCACCGTAGGTCGCCTCAATATCCGCACGTGTCTTGATGTCAATCTTGCGTCCGGTAAGTTTTACCGCAAGACGGGCGTTCTTGCCCTTCTTGCCGATTGCAAGCGAGAGCTGATCGTCATCGACGATAACGGTCAGGCTGTGATCTTCGGGACCAGGCAGTACATTGATGATTTCCGCCGGCGCAAGTGCATTCTTTACGAGAACCGTAAAGTCTTCACTCCACTGGAAGATATCGATCTTCTCACCTTTGAGCTCTTCAATGATTTCCTGAACACGGGCACCGCGCTGACCGATGCATGCGCCGGTCGGGTCAATATCCGGATTGTAGGAAACAACAGCCATCTTGGTACGTTCGCCTGCTTCACGGGCAATTGCCTTGATTTCGACAATTCCCTGAGAGATTTCCGGTACTTCCTTTTCAAACAGACGCTTTACAAGCATCGGGGAAGCACGGCTTACAAGCACCTGAGAGCCTTTGGTGTCTGTATTGACTTCCGTGATGACAACACGGATCTTCTGCCCTTCGGTCAGATGTTCATTCGGAATCTGGTTGGACTTCGGCATCATTGCGATGGTCTTTCCAAGATTGACGAGTGTGAACTTTTCCTTTACGGTCTCAACGATACCGATTACCATCTCATCAAGCTGATCGATATAAGCGTTATAAACTGCAATCTTTTCCGCTTCACGGATCTTCTGACGGATGACATTGCGGGCAAGCAGCGCAGCAGCGCGGCTCATGCCGGTAATCTCAACCTTGCGGCGGATTACATCACCGAGGATTGCGTCCGGTTTCAGTTCACGTGCTTCCGGAAGCTCGATCTCGAGCTCATCATCCTCAACATTCTCTACAACGTTGTAGAGCTGATAGATATCGATCGTCTGTGATTTTTCGTTGATCTCAACTTCTACATTGATATCGGAGAGCTCCGCATCCTTCTTGTAAGCTTTTGCGAGAGCTTCCTTCAGTGCCTCTTTCAGATCTTCCTCAGGGATCTTGCGCTCATCTTCGATTGCCGCAAGTGCCTTGAGCATGTCCTTGTACTTGAGTTCCATTTTCTGTTATTTCTCCTTAGATCCTGACCGCAAGTCTAATATAATCAATTTCTTCTCCGGGAATCTCTGCCGTTCTTGTGGCGGCCTTGTCCCGGTATGTCATTGTAATGATCCCGTTCTCATATGTCTGAACTTCGCCGGTAATCTCCATCAGTTTCTTCACCGGGTGCTTCAGACGCACATAGATATAGGGATGATCCATGTGTTCCAGTTCCTTCAGATCACGGATCTCGCGTTCTGCGCCGGGGCTGCAGACTTCGAGTGTATATGCACTGGTGATCAGATCTGAATCATCCAGTACAGCACTCAGCTGCTCGCTTACTTCAGCACAGGTATCAAGATCCATGGACCCGTCTTCACGCATGACAGCGACCTGTAAGGTATGATCTGACGCAATCCATTTGAGATCATACAGCAGGACGCCGGATGTGTTCAGAACCGGAAGAATCAGTTCTTTCAGCTTTGCGATCTGTTCCATTCCATCCTCTCCTGAATAACAGAAGGAGCGCATCGCGCTCCTTCTTTACCTTTCACATACTATCATAAAAAATGCAGTGTTCAAGCGAATTTTTTGAATTTTCGGGGAATCTTTCCGCATTGCGATATGATATTGCTATGACGATAAGTACATTTGCGGCCATTGAGCTGTTCATGGCCTTCATGCTGGGGTTTATTCTCTACGCAAGCACGACGACGTATTACGGCAGTGAACGCCAGAGAGAACTCTTTCCCCTGCTCATTCTGAACAATATGATGTGCCTGATTGCGGACGCACTGATTCATTCGCTGAATTCAGGTTCAGTGCTTATAAACCGTCTGCTTGATCTGTTTATCATCATTCCGTTTTACGGCGTCGAATTTCTGTTTTATGAATATATCGCCGCTGCACTGCCCTCTGAAACTAAATTCATTAAGATATGCCGGAAATGGGTAACGGTGCTGTGTCTGTTCGCAACCATTGCCTGGATCATCATCTCCTATGTATTTAATGATAATGTTCCGCCTGTTTTTTATTACCTCGGTCAGCTTCCCGGATGGCTTATCATTCTGCTCACAGTTGTGACAATCATCCGTTACCGGAATGAACTTGGCCGGCATACCTGGCGGTATCTTCTGGTTTATCTTGCAGTACCGGCAGCAGGCATGATTATGCGGGACTTCCATTTCAACGGCAATGCCCAGCATCTCGGCATCTCCATTTCCCTGCTCATTCTCCATCTCTTTGTGCACCGCAGACAATCGGAGAGTCTCAAGGAACAGGCCATCCTGCTTGAACAGAACCGCAATCATATCGTTCTTTCCCAGATCAAGCCGCATTTCATCTATAACTCCCTGAATACCATTTATTACCTGTGTGAAAAGGATCCCTCGCTTGCCCAGAAGGCAATCATTGAGTTCTCTGACTACCTGCGGGGAAACCTGGATACGATCGGATCGGACGTACCGGTGCCCTTTGAGCGGGAACTGGAACATATTCATCATTACCTGTATCTGGAAAAGCTTCGGTTCGAGGAGGAACTGAACGTTGTCTACGATATCAGGGACACCGATTTCACAGTACCGGCCCTCTCAGTTCAGCTTGCCGTGGAAAATGCCGTCAAACACGGAATCGGACGGAAACCCGGCGGCGGAACCATTACCATTGCCAGTACCTCCGATGATACCGATCATATTGTGACCGTGTCCGATGACGGGGTCGGGTTTGATACGACACTTCTCAACACGCCCTCATCCGGCAAAACACATATCGGCATTCAGAATATGATCTACCGGATCGAAACCATTTCTTCCGGCAAGGTGCACATAAAAAGTGCCCCCAATGAGGGCACCTCTGTTACGATTCGTATTCCGAAGCAGTTTTAATCACTTCTTCTTTTCCAGCTGACTGTTGGTAAACTCACTCCAGCTGTACTGAACCATGTACTCCCCGCGGTATGCATTGATTGCCGCGGGTTTTCCTTTGAGCCAGTCATAATAGTCACAGTCGATTTCATCCGGCACGACCGCAATCATTCCCCGGCGCCGTATCAGAACATTGGGATATCCGGCATGTTCCAGGGCGGAAGACAGATCCGTACGCAGGTTTTTCAGATAGCTGCGCTTGGAATCCGTCGCTTCATCTCCCCAGAGAATGCCCATGATCTCACCGTTTGTGCAGAAGGTTCCGCAGCGGTCGATCAGATATGCCAGCATTTCCTTGGACTTGGCATACTGGAAGGACATCGGAATACCGGACTTATCATAGACTTCAAAGTTGCCGAAGGCATGAACCCGGAGTTTTTCGCCCGGTGCAGCCTCTTCCAGCGGATGCCGGAGGTCATCCAGTTCCCTTCTGATCTTCTCATCGGTCAAAGGCTTGAGCACATAGCCGCTCGCATGCAGATCAAATGCCTCGCCTGCGTAGTCTCCGTATCCGGTCGTGAATACAATATTCATCTGCGGACACATCAGCTTCATCTGGCGGGCAAGTTCAATACCGTTCAGGTCACGAAGATCGATATCAAGGAAGGCAATCTGAATATCGCCTGCCTTCATTTCATCCAGAGCCTGCGTGCCGCGCCGGCAGCCGATAATCTCAGCGTCCGGTTCCACACGTTTCAGAATGGATACGATATGATCAAGCGCAATTTTCTCATCATCTACCGCAAGAATTTTCATAATCTTCACCTGATTCTATTTTCTACGATAATTGGACACAAATAAGCCAGACTCAGAACAGCGAAAGCTGATTCCGCTCCTGAATGCCTTCGAGACACCCAAGGGAATCCAGTTTCTTAAGCAGCGTATCACTGAGCTGTGTCCGTTTCAGAATATCTTCCTTGGAGAGGAACGGTGATACGGCTCGTGCTTTTTCAACAGAATCCGCGACGTTGCCGCCAAGACCGTCAATGACGATAAACGGCGGAATGATGACCGTATGGTCATCCGGATCATACGTGAATTCTCTTGCCTTTGACTTGTAGAGGTCTACATTTCCGACCGAATATCCGCGTGCATACATCTCTTCGCACACTTCCAGTGTATCAAACAATGCCTTCTCCTTATTGGAAACCGAAGCGGCAGATGTCCGGTCCGCAAGACGCGTCTGAATATCATTCATTCTCGCACGCACCGCCTCAATGCCTCTCGACATGGTTTCGATCTCATAGGCATCGCAGCGCAGCGTCAGATACTGGACATAGAAGTTCCATGGTTCATGCACTTTATACCAGGCGATACGGACGGCCATCATAACGTAGGCTACCGCGTGAGCCTTCGGGAACATGTATTTGATCTTCTTGCAGGAATCAATATACCAGTCCGGAACATTGTGTTCGCGCATGGCTGCTTCCTGTTCCGCGCTCAGTCCCTTGCCCTTACGGACGCTTTCCATGATCTTGAACGACATCAGCGGTTCAAGTTTCTTGGCAAGCAGATAGGTCATGATATCGTCACGGCATCCGATAACTTCACTGAGCGTACAGGTTCCTTCCTGAATCAGGCTTTCCGCATTTCCTGCCCAGACATCGGTACCGTGAGAAAGACCGGAAATAATGACCAGGTCGCTGAATACATGCGGTCGGGTCTCTTCCAGAACCCGGCGTGTGGTACGTGTTCCAAATTCCGGAAGACCAAGCGCGCCGGTCTCCTTCTTGTAGATTCTCGGATCTGCATGCAGTGCGTCATCACAATAGAACAGCGACAGTGTTTCCGGATCGTTCATCGGAATCGACGTCGGTTTGGTGGAAGAGATATTCTGCAGCAGCCGCATTGCGGTCGGGTCTACATGACCGAGAATATCGAACTTCAGGACGTTGTCATGAATGTCATGGAAGTCGTAATGCGTTGTCTTCCATTCACTGTGCGGGTCATTTGCGGGGTACTGAATCGGTGTGAAGTCCTCTGCCTTATAGTTGTCCGGGATGATAATGATACCGCCCGGATGCTGACCGGTGGTGCGTTTGACATCCTTGCAGTTGACCGCAAGATAGTCACGCATTACCTTGCGCATGTTCGGGATATTCATCTTTTCACAGTAACCGGAGATATAACCGTATGCAGTTTTATCTGCGACCGTACCGATGGTTCCGGCACGGAATGCATGTGCCTCCCCGAATACTTCCTTGATGAAGGCATGCGCACGGGACTGGTATTCGTTGGAGAAGTTCAGATCGATATCCGGTGTCTTGTCCGCATTGAATCCAAGGAAGGTCTGGAACGGAATATTATGTCCGTTGCCGCGCATGGTAGCGCCGCAGTGCGGGCATTTCTTGTCCGGCAGGTCAAATCCGCTGGCAACGGTTCCCTCTTCCAGGAATTCACTGTAGTGGCAGGACGGACAGAGATAATGCGGCGGAAGCGGATTAACTTCCGTAATCCCTGACATGGTCGCCGTAAAACTGGATCCGACGGAACCACGGCTTCCGACTACATAGCCGTCCTCATTGGAACGTTTTACAAGCAGATGCGCAATGTAATAGTGCACGCCGAATCCGTTCCGGATGATGTTGACGAGCTCTTCGTTCAGACGTGTGCTGACAATTTCCGGTACCTTTCCTTCGAAGCCGTACATTGCCATTTCCGAATTGTGGC
>JAFOLE010000275.1 GCA_017419465.1 Solobacterium sp.
CTTCGCCATGCATACAGGGACACGGTCCCAGCCGTTGGAAATAAAGATCTTGATCTTTTCCAGGGCAGTCTCACTGTATTCGACATCGGCTGCGCCGTAGATCTTCTGCGAGATCGCAAGGATCTTGTTCTGGATGGTGTCGTTGACATCATAGACCGGCGCATAGTGTGTCGGCTCATCGCACAGTGCGCATACGTGCTGCGCAAGTTCGATCGTTCCGTTTCCGCCGTTTGCCCAGCCGTCGCTCTCCTCTGCCGGATAGCCGTTTTCCTTACACCAGGAAAGCAGCGCTGCGACTTCCTTCGGCGTATCGGCCGAGAACTTGTTAATCGCCACAAGGAACGGCACGCCGAATTCCCTGATGCTTTCGACATGCTTGGCAAGGTTCTTTGCGCCTTCCAGCATTGCCTCAACGTTCTCTTCCTGCAGGTGTTCCGCATCGACGCCGCCGTGCATCTTGAGGGCACGTACGGTCGCGACGATGACAACCGCATTCGGTTTCAGTCCGCCAAGACGGCACTTGATGTCGAGGAACTTCTCTGCGCCGAGGTCTGCGCCGAAGCCGGCCTCCGTGACAACGTAATCCGCAAGCTTGAGTGCGGTGCGGGTTGCGATCAGGGAGTTGCAGCCATGGGCGATATTCGCGAACGGTCCGCCATGCACGAATACCGGCGTATGTTCGAGGGTCTGTACGAGGTTCGGCTGAATCGCATCCTTCATGACGACTGCCGCTGCGCCGTCGGCTTCGATGTCCTTAACGGTGACAGGCTTGTTGTCATAGGTGTAGGCAACGATACAGCGGGCAACACGCTCGCGGAAATCATCGAGGTCCTTTGAGAGGCAGAGAATCGCCATGATTTCTGTCGCAACGGTGATGACAAAGTGGTCCTTGCGCTCCACACCGTTGGTTGCCTTTTCCTGGGCAATCGTGATCGTACGCAGTGTACGATCATTCATATCGAGGCAGCGTTTCCACTCGACTCTTGCCGGGTCGATGTTCAGCGGGTTGCCCTGATAGATGCTGTTGTCGAGCATTGCCGCAATCAGGTTGGTTGCGGTTGTGATCGCATGCATGTCTCCGGTGAAGTGCAGGTTGATGGCCTCCATCGGAACAACCTGTGCATATCCGCCGCCGGCTGCGCCGCCCTTGAGACCGAATACCGGTCCGAGGGAAGGCTCACGCAGACATGCCATGACCTTCTTGCCGATTTTGTTCATGCCGTCCGCAAGACCGATCGTTGTAGTGGACTTTCCTTCGCCTGCCTTAGTCGGGTTGATCGCCGTCACAAGGATGAGTTTGCCGTCGGGACGGTCACCGATTTCATCGGCGATCTTCAGGGATACCTTTGCCTTGTCATTGCCGTAGGGAATCAGATACTTCCGGTCGATGCCGGCCTTGTCCGCAATGGTGTAGATGTCTTCCAGGACTGCCGCCTGGGCGATTTTCAGATCGTTGTTCATTGGTCGTGTTCTCCTCTTTGATCTTCTGGTTCGATTCACATGGCACGCCGGTCCGCAAGTGCATGGGACAGCGTGATCTCGTCTGCGTAGTCAAGCATTCCGCCCGCCGGAAGTCCGTGGGCGATCCGCGTGACAAGAAGGTCCGGGCATTCCTTTTTCAGAAGCCGGTCAAGGTACATCGCGGTGGTCTCTCCGTCCATCGTTGCGCTGGTCGCAATAATGACTTCCCGCGCCTGTTTTGCGCGTTCCACCAGCTGATCGATGTTCAGGTCCTCGGGCAGGATTCCCTTGGACGAAGAAATCAGTCCGTTCAGTACGTGATATAACCCCTGATACTCTCCGGTCCGCTCCATCGCCGTGACATCGCGCGGCGACTGAACCACAAAGATCAGTGCACGGTCCCGGTCCTTGTCCTTACAGACATCGCATTCTTCGCCGTCCGTAAGATTTCCGCATACCGGACACCGGTGCAGTTTTGTTTTGACATTGACCAGCGCTTCCGAGAACTGCCGTACATCTTCTTCCGGCTGCTCGGCAATCATCAGCGCATACCGTTCCGCGGTTTTCTCCCCGACCCCGGGAAGCCGGCGGAACTGTTCGATCAGTGTCTGCAGGCTCTGCGGATACATCAATTACATCCCCGGGATGGAGATGCCCTGTGTGATCGCGCCCATCTTCTGTTCACGGTCTGCCTTTGCCTGGTCAACCGCGCTGTTGAACGCAATCAGTAACATATCCTGGAGCTCTTCCTTATTTTCCTTTGCGAGCAGGTCATCGTGGATCGAGATCTCAACGGTTTCGTTGTTTCCCTTGATCTTTACGGTTACGCCTTCGCTTCCTCCGGTCGTTCCCTCGTAGATCGTTTCATCCAGTTCTTCCTCGATCTTCTTCAGCTTCTTCTGCATCTGCTGTGCCTGTTCCATCAGTCGCTTCATGTCCATAATCCTATTTGTCTCCTTCGTCGATAATTTCGACATTCTCTGAACCGAACAGGCCGATGACCGCCTGTTCGCTGTTAAACAGCTCTTCTTCCTGTTTTGTGTCACGAAGATCATAACGCGTGATCTTCATGGCTTCCGGCAAAGTGCCCGCTTTACTGCGGACACGGAATTCATCCACCGCATTCTTATATGCCGCATCGCTGATCACATAGGGCATGCGGTCGATGCCGTTTTCCATCAGGCACCGGTACAGTTCCTTCGCAAATGCCGGATCACTGAGCAGATGCACGGCTGCCTCGGGTCCGCTGAACAGCAGGACATCCTTACCCGCGGCACGCAGGTCCACCTGACGTAATGACGCGGTATAGCGGTTGATCTTTCCCGGCACCATCAGCCCGGAAATACCCGCTTCGGCGGACACTTTCTCACTCTTATTGCACTGAACGAGCAGGCTGAGAATCTCATCCACACTCAGCTCTTTGATCGGTTCGGGTTCGGGCTTTGGTTCCGGTTTCGACTCGATCACGGGTTCCGGAGCACTCACCGGTTCCGGTTCCTGTGCCGGCGCAGTCTCTGCCGGCTTTGGTTCCGCCGGCTTCGCCGCGGGTTCGGCCGGTTTCGGCGCAGGTGCCGCAGGAGGCGGCGTCACGGTGCGTACCGGAGCGGTCCGGACCGGCGCTGCCTGTACGGCAGGTTCTGTCTGCCCGGGATTCATCAGTTCAAGACATGCGATCTCGAATACCGCTGTGACCGATCGGGCGGAGCGGTAACGCTCCTGTGCCTTCATCAGCACATCGATCATTGCGAGCAGCTGTGATACCGGGATATTCCCGAAGGATTCCGCATGGTCTTCCTTTAATGCATGGAGGTATGCCGCATCATGGGTATACTGCCAGATGATGCCGTCCTTGAGGTCCTGAATCAGGTCCTCCGTCAGTCTTCTCAGATCCGTGCCATGCGCTTCACACTCTTTGATTCTTGTCAGCACCTCACCGAGGTTTCCCGCAAGAATCCCTTCCAGCAGAGCGATCTGTTCACTCTGGGAGGCCAGGCCGAAGATCGAATCGATCACTTCTTCCGTGATCTGTCCGTTTCCGTAGGCACGTGCCTGTTCGAGAATCGACAGGGAATCACGCATTCCGCCGTCGGCGAGCTCCGCAATCTTTGCGGCAGCTTCCGGTGACAGTTCAAATCCTTCCTGTTCTGCGATGCTGAGCAGATGGGCCTGAATCTTCGGTGTATCCACCTTGGAGAAATCAAACCGCTGACAGCGGGAGATGATCGTCTTCAGTAACTTCTGGGGATCGGTCGTCGCAAGAATAAAGATGACATGTTCGGGCGGTTCTTCCAGCGTCTTAAGCAGTGCGCTTGCGGCACTGGAGGAAAGCTGGTGAACCTCGTCAATGATATAGATCTTATGTTTTCCCATCATCGGGGAAAGACGCGCCCGGTCAATCAGGTCACGGATATCCTCGACATGGGTTTCATTCGCCGCATTGATTTCAATGATGTCCGGGTGGGTTCCTTCGATCGCTGCCCGGCAGTTTTCGCATTCATTGCACGGAGCGTGGTCCGGATTCGAACAGTTGACCGCCCGCGCAAGCAGTCTTGCCATGGAGGTTTTTCCGGTTCCGCGGGGACCGCAGAAAAGATAGGCATGACCTACCTTGTTTTCGGCCACCGCATTGCGGATCGCCCGTACGACATATTCCTGGCCGACCAGTTCGTCAAACGACTGGGACCGGTATTTCTGATACAGCGCAATACTGCTCATAAGCCAATCACATTCCTTACCGCATTTTATTATATATAAAAAACCCGAAAGCGGGCAGGGATATCGTTTTCCCGTTGGGCCGGCATGGTAAAGTAGAGATACCGGTCAACTCCGGACAATCTCAGATACATGGCAATGGAACTCTCTGATCTGCTGGAATACGCGAAGCATACGTATCACATCGAAGAAGAACACAAATGGGCAGACTGGCCCGGTTTTTCTGTGCTTTCGCATCCGGATACCGGCAAGTGGATTGCCTTATGCATGCGGCAGTGGGACAGCGAAACCGGCGAGCTGATTGAACGGGTCGATCTTAAATGCGAACAGAGCTCCCTGCGGGAATTCCGTGCCCCCTGGCTGACCCTTCCCGTGCGCATGAAGGGATACCATTGGGTCGGCATTGCCTTTACGCACGAAACCAGTGCGGCAATCGTCCGCACCCTGTTTGACCGGGCAATCACCTACGGGAAACCCCGCGGGTATACCGTTGTCCTCGATCAGAATACCGGCCCGTCCGAGACCGTGCACCGCGATACCGCCCTGCCCTTTTCCGGCAGTTCCTACCGCCCGGACAAGGTCAATGTGCCGGTTGAGATCACGCAGATGCGGAAGATGAACTCCACGCTCGGCGATCTCAAATCCGTAAGAAACAAAACCTTCTATAAGCAGGCCGTCTTCATGAAGGACTATGAAGATGACTATCCCTGGCAGGGAGACTTCTTCCATTACTTTTCCACCTACCGGGATCTGAATACACCCCAGCTGCGGGGGTACTTTTCCTGGCGCACAAAGATACGCAAGGGAATCTATGAACCGATTCCCTTATCCGCGGCTTATATTTATGTCTATGAACTGCTCAACGGCATCGGTGCCGCTTCTGACGAAGACCGCCTGGCAAAGATCCGTGAGTTTGTGAATCAGTCGGTGAAAGCCGGTATCTTCCAGACTTCCGATTACCGGACCGTGGAAGACTGGATACCCGCCCTGGGCATCCTGCTGGGATTACGGCCGGAAATCATTGCGAAGTATGCGGATGATACGTTTTTAAAGCGGGATGCGGTACTTGAAAAGCTGATGAAACCGCGGGAATACAGCGATGAAGACGTTCTGGAGGCACTGAAATTCATTGCCGGAAAGAAGCTGGATAAAAGTCCGGCAGTAGCGCATGAACGCGGTGCGTTTCTCTTTGCGGAGGCGTGGCGCATCGGCACAGAGACCACCTTTGACAGCGGAAACACGCTCTTTGCGCTCTGTTTCGGAGCCCGGGGCACCACCCGCTGGTATCCGCTGATCAATGCGGTATATTATGAAGAACACACCCCAAAAGATCAGGACTATGTCCTGAATTCCATGCATTCCCTGCACTGCCGCAACGGCATCTGGACGCAGGAAGGCTACGATCCGCGCAAGGAACAGAAATCCCTGCTTGCGGCCTTCCTTCACGAGGCGGACTGTAAATTCCGCAGATATCTCAAAACCGGCCGTTACCTGCAGGAAAAAGAAGCGGATGCCTGGGCGCTTCCGATCATCAATGCGGCGATTCAGGCAGACCGGAAAGCGGTGCTTGAGGCATCGCGTCCGAAGATCACGATTGATCTTTCCGGGCTTGAGAAGATCCGCAGCGACGCCCTGAAAACGCAGAACAGCCTGCTTACGGAAACGGAAACCATGCCGGATCTTCTGATGGAAGCGCCGCATGCGGAGGAACCTGACGTGACAGAAGAACCGGAGCTGAACACCGCCCTTCCGCTCGATCCGGTCTATGTAAAGATCCTGCGGAAGCTGCTTAAGGACGAGCCGGTTCAGGATATCATCCGGGAACAGCACCTGATGCCGGCACTGATTGCGGATACGGTGAATGAACTGTTTTATGATGAAATCGGTGATACGGTTCTCTTATGTGAAGACGACCGGCTTGCGGTGGTGGATGACTACCGTGAGGACATCGAACAGCTGATTGGAGGTACGAAGTGATGAGTGAACCAAGAAAAGTACCGAAGCGCATAGCGCAGACCGTGCTCAACTCCCTCAAGGGAGGCGTTGTGCCGCGCATCGGACTTCCCTATATCATGGTCGGCCGCAAACGTGAGGTCGAAGCGTTATTACATGACGTCGATATCATTTCCGAAGGCGGTGCCTCCTTCCGGTTTGTGGTGGGAAAATACGGTTCCGGAAAAAGCTTTTTACTGCAGGCGATCCGCAATTATGTCATGGACCGCGGTTTTATCGTGGCCGATGCGGACCTCTCGCCGGAGCGGCGCCTTCAGGGAACGCGCGGCCAGGGACTGGCCACCTACCGGGAACTGATCTCCAATCTTTCCACAAAGACGAAACCCGAAGGCGGTGCCCTGACCCTCATCCTCGATCGCTGGATCAGCGCAGCCCAGAGTGAAGCGGCGCTTGAGACCGGTCTTCATCCGGGGGATCCTGCCCTTGCGCAGGCAACGGAACGCAAGATCATGGAAGTGACCTCTTCGATCCGCGAACTTGTGCACGGCTTTGAATTTGCCAGACTGCTTACCGCCTACTATCAGGCGTATATCAGCGGCGATGATGAAACCAGGGCAAAGGTCGTCAAATGGTTCCGCGGAGAATATCCGCTCAAAAGCGAGGCGAAGGAAGCACTTGGGGTAAATATCATCATTTCGGATGATGACTGGTATGACTATCTCAAGCTGTTTGCGGTGTTCTTCCGTCTGGCAGGTTATGCGGGCATGATGATCATGGTCGATGAACTCGTCAATCTGTACAAGATTCCAAATTCCATTACCCGTCAGTACAATTATGAAAAGATCCTGACGATGTATAACGATACCCTGCAGGGCAAGGCAAGCTACCTCGGCATCATCATGGGTGCCACGCCGCAGGCACTTGAGGACAAGCGGCGCGGTATCTACAGCTATGAAGCGCTGCGTTCGCGGCTTGCGGAGGGACGCTTTTCGAAGCCCGGTGCCCGGGACCTGCTTGCGCCGGTCATCCGGCTTGAACCGCTGACCGCAGAAGAGATGCTTGTGCTGTGTGAGAAGCTTGCGGACATGCATGCGGGACTGTACGGCTATCCGCGCACCGTCAATGCGGAAGACCTTGCGGGCTTTATCAGAACGGAATACAGCCGGATCGGCGCGGATACGAATATCACGCCGCGTGAAGTGATCCGTGACTTTATTGAACTGCTTGACCTTCTGTATCAGAATCCCGGCATGAAGATTGCGGAGCTTCTGGAGTCCGATGAATTTTCCTATGCCCAGTCCGAAGCTGTCAGTGATGAGGCGGCGCCGGAATTTGCGGAGTTTACGATATGAATGTCTTTGAACGCTATGCGCCGTTTATTCAGGATTACATTTACCGTTCGGGCTGGAAATGCCTGCGCGGTGTTCAGAATGCGGCCGGAGAGGCGATCTTCGGAACCGATCAGAATGTGCTTCTGACGGCTTCCACCGCATCGGGCAAAACCGAGGCTGCCTTCTTTCCGATTCTGACCCTGCTCGAAGAAGAGCCTTCCGAGAGTATTGCCGTGCTGTATATTGCGCCGCTCAAGGCGCTGATCAACGACCAGTTCGGCCGTCTTACCGAACTCTGCGAAGAGGAAGGCATTGCGGTAAACCGCTGGCATGGCGATGCCAGCCAGACCGCAAAGCGGAAACTGTTAAGAAAGCCGCGGGGCATCCTGCAGATCACACCGGAGTCCCTGGAATCCCTGCTTATAAACAAGCACATGGAGATTCCTTCCATGTTTCATGATCTGCGCTTCATTGTCATCGATGAGATTCATTCCCTTCTTCGGGCCGACCGGGGTCTTCAGACCTTCTGTCTGATTGAACGCTTATGCCGGACCGCCGGCTGTAACCCAAGACGCATCGGTCTTTCCGCAACGATCGGAAATCCGGAAGAAGCCGGGAAGTTCCTGGCGGCGGGGAGCGGACGCGGCACCATCATTCCGAAGTTTGAGGGCGGCAGTGAAGTCTGGCGGCTCAGTATGGAACACTTCTATACGACCGATCCGCAGGCCGATGAAGATAAGGATTTATCCGCCATCGAGGAGACACCGGTGATGGAAGAGGCCACCGATACCGCACCTGCGGCCGCAGATCCCGGCATCGGTTATATCTTTGAACATACCCGGGGTAAGAAATGTCTTGTCTTTACCAATTCCAGAGAGGAATGCGAAAGCGTCTGCCAGAGCCTGCGGCAGTACTGCGAGGTAATGCATGAACCGGACCGTTTCCTGATTCACCATGGAAATCTTTCCGCCTCCTATCGGGAAAGTGCGGAGATGGACATGAAGGATGATGACTCCACGATGTCGGTCTGCGCTACCGCAACACTGGAACTCGGCATTGATATCGGGCGTCTCGAGCGGGCGTTTCAGATCGATGCGCCGTTTACCGTATCGGGCTTCCTGCAGAGAATGGGACGTACCGGACGCAGAGGCGATCCTTCTGAAATGTGGTTTGTCATGCGGGAAGAACATCCCGAGGCAAGAGACATGATCGGCCGCTTTGTGCCGTGGTATCTCGTGCAGGGCATCGCGCTTGTGCAGCTGTATATCGAAGAGCGCTTTGTCGAGCCGCCCCGCACCGGACGGTATCCTTACAGCCTGCTGTATCATCAGACGATGAGCACGCTTGCCTCCCAGGGTGAAATGACGCCTGCCGAACTTGCGTCCAGAGTGCTGACACTCAACTGTTTCAAAACCATCTCCCAGGAGGACTACCGCATTCTTCTGCGGCATCTGATTGAGAACGATCATATCAACCGCACCGAGAACGGCGGCCTGATCACCGGGGTCACCGGTGAGCGCATTGTGAACAACTACAAGTTCTATTCGGTCTTCCAGGAGAATGTGGAATATACCGTGCGGACAGCTTCTGAACAGCTCGGAACGATCGTCAAACCGCCTCCCGTCGGAGACAAGATCGCGATTGCCGGACGCGTCTGGCTGGTGGATGAAGTGGACCACAAGCACCGGACGGTATACTGCACGCTGGTCAAAGGAAAAATCCCCGCATACTTCGGGGATGTGGCGGGCGATATTCATACCCGCATACTGGAGCGGATGTACGGCGTGCTGAATGAAGACAAGCAGTATCCGTATCTGATGCCGCATGCGGTCTTCCGCCTGCAGGATGCACGAGATGTCTTCCGCAAATCCAACATGGCAGAAAAACCCCTGATCCATCTTGGCGGAAAGATGTGGGCATTGTTTCCATGGCTTGGAAGCTACGCCTTCCTTGCGCTGGAGCGCTTCCTGAAGCTGCGCTGCGGAAAACGGCTTGGCATCAAGGGACTCAACCCCTTCCGTCCGTATTACATGGAATTTACGATGAACGTTGAGGAAGCGGAATTCTATGAGATCGTACGGGAAGAAGCACAGAAGGAATTTGATCCGCTGGAACTTGTCTATCCCAATGAAGTTCCGGTCTTCGAAAAATATGATGAGTATGTGCCGGATGAACTGATCCGCAAGGGATTTGCGTACGGTGTGCTCGACATTGAAGGCATGAAAAAACGGGTCCTTTCCTGGAACGGAGAACAGAAATGAAACAGCATTTAAAACAGTTATTCAGCATCACGGCGGTGCTCTGCCTCTGCGCCTGCGGAACAGGCGCGCAGCCGGAGGATTCCGCGGCCGAAACAGAACCGCCGGCCGCAGTCAGCGAATCACCCGCCGCAGAAACACCGGCGCAGACCGCAGAACCTGAGGCAGCGCCGAACGCTTCCCGCCTGCTGTATCTCGGACAGGCAAGCATGCGCATTACCACACCGGAAGCCAAGGTCATTTACATCGATCCGTATGCGCCGGGGGATTACAGCGCACCGGCAGATCTGATTCTGGTAACGCATGACCACTATGACCACAACAATGTCGATATGGTTTCCGAGCGAAATGAAGACTGTCAGATCATCACGCAGAACGAAGCGCTGAAGGACGGCACGCATCAGACGTTTGATCTTGGCTATGCGACCGTAGAAGCAGTGGAGGCGGGAAACAATCCCAATCACTCCATCACCGAATGCGTCGGCTATGTGATTACCCTGTCGGATGGGTGCCGCATCTATGTCAGCGGCGATACCTCAAAGACCGAACAGATGGCGAAGATGTCAGACATGAACATAGATTTTGCGTTTCTGTGCTGCGACGGCATTTACAACATGGATCTTCTGGAAGCTGCCGAATGCGCAGCGCTCATCAACGCCAAAGTCATTGTGCCCTACCACACGACCGCGCAGAACGGTGTCTATTTCTCATACGAACAGGCAGAAGCCTTCCCGGTGGAAAACAAGATGATCCTCGAACCCGGAGACGAGATCGAGCTGCACAAATAACCGTCGGGAAACCGGGCATTCATTACATTGATATATTTAAAAAAGCGCTTCGGCGCTTTTTTACTGCAGATAATTTGTCAATTTAAGCGCAACAATCTTTGTGAGTGGCATTAAATACTTCGGATGGTGTCTGATATCCCAGGCACTTTCTCGGTCTGTTGTTGAGTAGTTCTATCTTTTCCGCAAGGTCTTCCTCTGCCACTTCCGA
>JAFOLE010000276.1 GCA_017419465.1 Solobacterium sp.
ATATGTTTGATGAAGGTTATCTTCCTACTATGACCAGGACCAGTGTGCTCCTGATTTCAGAATAGAAAAAAACACCCATACCGTTTGTAAGTATGAGTGTATCCATCATCAGTTCAGCGCAAGCTTAACTTAATGACGTTGGGGGAAACCCGGGATTTTTCTATTATGAAATCAAGACCGGTGTGTTCCTGATTTCAGAATAGAAAAAAGTGCCGGAACAGCGTGGACAGTGTTCGGCTGGTACGTATGTAATGTTGCAGGTCCTTTGCGGGATTTCGGAGGTAAACTGAAATGAAACTGCTTAATGATGAACTGCTTCAGTTTATTACCGGCGGCACCGACTCACAGCCAGAGAAATGCATGTTTGGATTTGAGCCAATAAAACCGGAAAGTGACGGAAAAAACGTTCCGGGCGGTAATGAGGATATTTTTCATCCAACGGACAATCAGCAGTAATTCTAAAAATCAAGGGAAAGGCAGCCAGATTGGCCGCTTTTCTTTTGGGGGGTTGAACGAGGGTCGGAAAATTGACTGTCGTTCAACGTAAAGTTCTGCCGCAAGAGCCGGAGGCTTGTGACCTGAATGAAAAAACCACCGGCTCAGCCGGTGGATGGTTATTTCCTGCGAAGTTTAATGTCGCCGCTGATGGTCCGTATCGTGACAGGGACTCCATCCGGATAAGAAGGAAGAGAGGTGTCGATCGAGCCGGACAGCGAACTCAGATTCGGTGCGGTATTAATGTTCCGGGGAAGTTTTACCGACACGTCACCGCTGGTGGCTTTGCTGAAGAAGGAGGTTACGGTTTCTCCGAATTCCGCGTCAATATCACCGCTCTGTGTTTCTGCGGAGAATTCCCCGCCGTAAATGCATTTGATGTCGACATCGCCGCTCGCAAGTTTTGCGTCAAAGGAATCCAGATCATTCAGCCTGGCATACATATCCCCGCTTAAGCTTCTCAGATACAGCGTACCAAGCGAACCATGACGGATCGTCAGATCACCGCTTGTGCTTTGAAAGCCGAGTTTCTCCAGCGATACGCCGTTTATATTGAGGTCGCCGGATACCACCTGCACATCCATTGTGCGAAGGGTTGAGGGAACTTCCAGCGCAAGGTCCATTCCGCTGCGGAAGATGAGGTTTCCGGACAGGACTTCCCTGATGATCAGGGTGTCATCGATTACTTCAAAACTGATCTCATCCTGATTGCCTTCTGCACTCACATGGACAAGTTCATCATTGGATGGAAGCACTGCAATATCCACACTGACGCCATTGATTTCAATACGCTCAATGTTGGCGTACACCTCCGTGCGTGTTCCGTCATGTCCCAGGCTGTCGAGCGCACGGGTGAAAATGCCCGTTACCGAATCCGCAAAGTCGCGGATCAGATCCTTGTCCAGGGTGAACTGGGCAGAGCGGAATGCTTCCTTTTTCGGAGCACCGATCTCCTGAAGCAGTCCTTTGATATCTCCGAGTGATGCCAGCACGGTTTCCTCCGCCTCGGCTGCGGACTTTCCCTGGGAAAACAGATCATTGTAGTGATCCGTCGCATTGGCAAGAATTTCTTCTTTCAGGTTTTCCAGCTCTGTGCTCATGACATATGGCGCAAAGCATTGATTCAGATATTCGTTAATCTTTTCCATCTTCGATCAGCCTTTCCAGCAGACGTTTCGCATTCTGCCATTCATTCCGGTTTGCCTCATAGGCAGCCCGGCCTTCTTGTGTGACGGTGTAATATCTGCGGCGGGCTCCCTGGTTTTCATTTCCCCAGTAGGAGGTGATGTATCCTGCCCGCTCAAGCCGCTTGAACGCGGTATACAGCGTCGCTTCATTCAGACCGTACTGTCCGTCGGTGAGTTTCAGAATCTGTTTGTTGATTTCATAGCCGTAGCTGTCTTTTTCACAGAGAAACCGTAACAGGATCGTATCGGTGTTTCCCCGGATCATATCGGATGCGATACCGGCCATAACTCACCTGATTCCCTGTTCGGGATCATAAAATGCGATTCCGCTCCGCATGACGGATAATGTTTCATTATTGATCTGGATCAGTTCTTCGGCGGAAGAAATACCGTTCTTCCGCATGATCAGATATTCAAGCCAGGTTCTCATTGCATGTTTCCTCCCTGCAAGGTCAGTATTATCTAAGATACCTTATCTGTCAAGGTATATTGAAAACATAATGTGCGACATTCTTTTCCGGCCGTAAAAAAGCCGCTCCTTTTCGGGAACGGCGTCTTGGAAATGATTCGTTCAGATTGTCAGAATACCTTGCCGCAGCGCCGGCAGATGGTACGTCCCAGAAAGGGAACGGAAGAATGCGCGGACGGCCGCCGCAGAGTCACGATACTGTGCGGTTTATTGTCAAGGCAGGTATTGCCGGCCATGTTCTGAGTCAGCGTCTCATAGTAGCCGTGGACCGGTGTGCTGATACTTTCCGGCGCAGCTGTATCTGAAATCTTTTTGGTTCTGAGTGTCATGCGATACCTCCTTTTCCGCAGAGTATTATACACAGTTGAAAGGGATACGCAAGGACACAGATGGAAGAGTACATTACAGTGGGACAGCAGCTTTCGGTGAATACTTTCCTTGCGGATCAGAAAAAATGTGTTTATGGTGAAGAAAAGGGGGATGATCGCATGGGACGTAAGCAGATGATCACACAGATTCTGATCAGGGCATATACCATTCGTACGGTATTGCTGTTTGTGGCGGAGGCTGCCTGGTTTATCCTGGCTGAGAATTCATTCAGCGGTCTGTTTGAGCTGATGAGGGCAACGCTGATTCTTTCCCTGCTTTCCTTTGCGGTATCGTTTCTGGTATCCCAGGAAGACCGCAGGATATCACCGTCACACGCGGTTCTGTATGCGGTGTTTGACGTTCTCATCTTCAGTATCGGCGCAGGTGTATTTGCGCTTATGGAGATGATGGGCATACAGGGCGGATCGGGACTTGCGGTGGTGGTCATTCCGATTCTTGCAGGAATGGTGATATTGCCGTTTTCCATTGTGCTGGCGGTTATCGCATACCGGATGATCAAACAGAATATAACGAGAGTATAAAAAGAGAGCCGGAACCCGTAGGAGAGTTCCGGCTTTGCATTACTTCAGATCCGCAAGACCTGCGTCATGCAGCTGGCGGCAGCCAATGTATAACAGCAGCTGTCCTGCAAGGTTGACACCCTGCGCAATCCAGTTCATGGATGCCTGGGTGAAATCCTTTGAGGAAAGATATCCCATTCCCAGACACAGGAAGAAGGAAACGATGAAACAGACAAGCGCACTGCGCTTTTTCAGTCTGCTCGCAAGGAAGGCGAGCGAAGCGTCCATTGCGCCAAGACCGATCACCATGATGCCGACAAGCGCCATCGTGGGAATCAGCGCGAAGGTCTTTCCCTTCAGGGAAGTGACGCCGATGGTCAGACCGATTCCCGCAAGCAGGAATCCGATTGCCTGATTGGAGAAAAACTGTTTTGTCATCCAGGTGACATCCGCAATATTCAGCGCATACAGGAGTTTATAGGTTGCCTTGAGTGCACCGGTTGCGGTGACCATGACAACGCCGATGGTGAAGAGCCACCAGGAGATGGATGAGATACGGTGCTTCAGATCCTTTGCGATAATCTGTGTTCCAAGAAGAAACAGAATTACCGGAATATAATCCGCAAGCGCCATCGGGACAGTGAATGAATTCATAAATTCAGTCTCTGTATACCGGAAAAGAATGATACTGCTTTGAGAACGGAATCAGAAGGGGAACGGTATCCGAATACTTCTGATATTCCGGGTCAAGACCGTATGTCTTTTCGTGACGGAGTTCAAGACGCTGTGCGGAGTTGAACATGACGTAGGTGATGAGCGCAAATGCGAGCAGAACCATGATCCACTGTTTTCCCTGTACCGCACCGATACCGGATACGGTGACGCCGAACCAGAACAGAATCTCACAGAAGTAGTTCGGGCAGCGGACAATTTTGTAGAGACCGGTGTCGCAGAACCGCTTCGGATTAATCTTCTTTGCGGCAGACTTCTGCGCATCGGCGGTTGCTTCACCGATAATCGCAACGATCATGATGACGATTCCGATCCAGGCGAAGATGTTGTCATTCGCACGGTTCATGAACCGATAGGTGACTGCCGAAGTCTGCGCGGTGTACATCCACATGGAGTAGAACCACATGCAGAGGGAAACCGGAAGCGGCATCGCTTTTGCGGAACCGGTGGATTCCAGCTTCTTGCGGTAGTGGGCGTTGGTAAGCTCACGCTTGAGAATATAGCCGCCGAGACGGTAACCGTAGATGATGAACAAAATTGCCATGATCGCGGTTGCCAGCGTAATCGTATGTGTGATGAGACCGAATGCAAGCAGGTAGATGCCGATGCACATGACTGCGAAGCCATAGCCGACCGACATGAACCAGACAAATTCCTTGAAGCCCATGCAGCAGCCGATCGCCGCAACACGGGTGACGCCCCACATGAAGGCAGGCCAGACTTTGCCGATATAGGAGGGATCAAGCTTGAACATTATGCCTTTCCTCCGAAGTACTCTTTGATATATTTCCCAAAGGAAGCATTACCGGTAACGTCTTTTCCGACAAGGTCATGCGACAGTGTCCACTTGGAGAACAGGATGATGTCGTGCTTTCCTTCCTTCTTGATTTTCGGAAGGTTTGCGAGCAGACCGAACATCCAGATCGGGCTGTCCTTGATGATGACCGGCTTGCCGGCAGCGCGGAAGCACATCTTTGCCATCTCTTCGTAGGTGTAGGTTTCCTTTCCGCCGACCTCGTAAGTCTTGTTGGTGTCGTTCATGTGCGCAACGATGAACTTTGCGAAGTCCGGGCAGTCGACAACGTTTGCCTTGACGCCGTGATAGCCTTTCAGCAGCTGCATTTCACCCTTGTCGACATACGGCTTGAATACTTTTGCAATGTCGTAGAAGTAACCGGTCGGGCGGTAGATGACATAATCCATGGAGCCTTTCTTCAGCTCTTCCTCGACCATGAACTTCGCATGCAGCATCGGTACTTTTTCCGCACCCGGTTCATTGCATGCGATAACCGAGATGTAATTGAATTTCTTGACGCCGGCTTTTACTGCTTCGTTGTACAGGTTCATGTTTCCCTGATAATCGATGTCATATGCAGTAAACTTTGTGGATGCGCCGGTAAGACCCATTGTGGTGATGACGATGTCGCATCCGTCGCAGATACCTTCCAGTGTCTTTGCGTTTGTGGCATCGATGGAACGGAATGTATATTTGCCTTCCAGTCCGTTGTTTTCCTTTTCCTTGAGATCTGCGGCGACAACTTCGTGTCCTTCCGCGATCAGACATTTCAGAAGCTCAAAACCGAGATTTCCGAATGCACCTGCAAGCAATACTTTCATTTTTTTCTAGTCCTCCTGTTGAGTGTCTTATTCTGCGATCCGGGTTATTTTCCTTTTTCCTTGGAACGCTTGTCGTTGATAATCTTCATCTGTTCAACATCAATCTTTTTGACGTTGTTTTCCTCTGCCCATTTGACGCATCCCTTCAGAGCAGTCGGCAGGAAGATGCGCGGCACCTTTACGAGCATGGCAAGCGCTTCATCGGTGAATTCCACATCCGTCTGAAGCCGGTTGGCGGCGTAGCGCACGGACTGGACGGTTGTTTCACGCTGCGGAAGAAGTTCCGGCAGCATCCACCGGTGCTTGTGATACCAGAAGTTCTTGGAATCACGGTAGCCGTAGTCGACCGGCAGGGGCGGGAAGTCAGAGCGCTTCACGCCGTTGACGATGCCGTTGTAGTATTTCTCCTTCATGAGGATCTTGTCGATGCGCAGAACGAAGTGTGCACCGTACGGCGTCGTGATGCCGTTGAAGTCATGATATTTTTCAAGGACGTAGTGATCCTGACCTTCCGGAAGCGGCTGGGTATCCTGCGCATTGTCAAGGGTATCGACCCATGTGCATTCCACTGCCTGGAGCGCTTCGGAAATCACCTGCGGGTATACGCCGTCGGGATCTTCCGCTTTGCGGTGACCGTCTTCGAGATGGAAGCGGAAATCTTTCATCTTCTCTTCCGGTTTGTCTCCCGGCCAGCCGAGGCGGACCATTTCCTTAAACGTTCCGCGGTCATCCGGCAGGAAGTTGATGACGCACTTCTTGTGCTTGATGAGGTTCTGCGCAGTGTTGGATGA
>JAFOLE010000277.1 GCA_017419465.1 Solobacterium sp.
GAGTAAACTTCCGGGCACGACCATTTATGAAATGAGCTGTTCAGGGAAAAAGAGAAACAGGTTTTTCAAGATGCAGTCAGGGATTGCATTTATTGCAAAGATGACATCCAGATACTAAAATAAGAGCCATGCCCCAGTGATGGAATTGGTAGACGTAGGGGACTCAAAATCCCCCGGCAGCGATGCCGTGCCGGTTCGAGTCCGGCCTGGGGCACGGCGAACGAAGCCCGCGATTTTACTTAATCAGAAGTGATGCGCGGGTTTTTCATTGGATTCGCGGAAATCAGTAAAATCTTTGGGCTAAAAGAGCGCTGGCTGATCGACTGTTTTGTTACAACTTATAATTTCCTGTCTGTATCTCTGGTATGAGGACAAAATCCGTATATTAACGTATATAAATACATAGGAAGAAAGGACAGTGCGATGACAAAGATAAATGAGAAAGACATGCAGGAAGTCAACGGCGGATCCTGGGTCATTCCGGAAGAAGACGGAAAGGCTGCGGGTCTTACACTGGTCAACGACGACGGTTCACCCGGTTCCTGGGGAACGTTCTATAACAGCGGAAACTACCATTTCCAGGGAAAGGAACTGGCCCAGTATGAAGCGATTGCGGTCTTACATTTCTATACGGACTTCGGCCGTGCGCCAAAGACCCTCGAAGAAGCACTGGAACACAAACGATAATCGGATCCAAACACAACAGCGAGACTGCCTTACGGGCAGTTTTTTCATTTGCGCGGACAGTGATCGGACAATATAAAAATCCGCAGACACGAATCTGTCCGCGGACTTGATAAGGTAATATCTGAGCTCAGCCCATGATGCTGCGGTGAATGAATTCCGCGATCGCACGGTTTCCTTCCACGTTCGGATGAACACCGTCGGCGAACCATTCCGGATGGGATTCACTTTCCGCATACAGGTCAAAGCAGCGGATTCCAAGCTTGCCTGCAACGCGTCTGATGATCGGGCAGATCTCATCCCGGATCACATCATTTCGAATGCCGTACGCCGCAGTCTCACTGCCGTCTTCCGCAAATGCGCAGGGCGGGGTGACCAGAACCACATCCGGAGTTCCGGGAAGGTTCAGATAGGAAGCTGTGAATTCTTCCAGTTCGGCCTCATATGCGGCCGCATCCCAGAGTTCCGCTTTACTGTCATTTGTCCCAAGAAGGATCAGGTAGCCGTTGGCACCGCATTCCTGTGAAAGCCGGAAGTACTCGGTGTCGGTATAACTGTAACCATTGTTATGCATCAGGGTTCTGCCGCAGACACCGTAATTGAGTACCTGCACTTCATGATTGAACCGTTCTTCCAGCATGTACGGCCAGGTTACCTCTTCACTGCGGTTTCCGTCCGCATCCGCAACGCCTGCGCCATAGGTGATACTGTCGCCGACACAGGCAATATGCATGACATTTTCCCGGATCACCGGAGGTTCATAGATAATCGCGGCCGTTCCTGTCCGGATAAACCGCTTAAGATACGGAAAGGAAAACACAAGGCCGGTGATTACGAGAATCAGTAAGATAATCTGTGCAGGATAGTTCCGTTTCATAACAAAACAATTGTCTGCTTATTTCTGGACTGCGTCAATTTATTCGTGTCTTCAAAGCAGAATCGACAGAACAATCATTACTGATCCAGCTGCCGGTAGAAGCGGTACAGAGCCTTATATAACAGGACCGATACAATGACGCAGATGATCGCATTCACTGCGGTGACTCCGCCCAGCCATGCCGCAAGGATCGAAGCGGCTTCGGCAGATACGCCAAGCAGAAATCTCCGGTAGAGAAAACTGATGATCGGTTCAAAGATGACATTGAAGACAAGCGCTGCCGAAGCACTGATAATCGTGATCCTGCGGATCTTCGATGCATCATTGGTTTCCTGCAGGCCCATCCTGTTTCCGATGGTACCCGCAATAAATCCGATCATGAATTTCAGAAAGAAGGTCTTCGGCGCAGAAACGATATACAGCGGATCGAGTACATCCGCTATGGAAAGACCGATTGCGCCGGCAATCCCGCCGGGGACCGGGCCGATCAGCCAGGCGGAAAGCACAACGATCGCATTTGCGATATGGATTGCGACCGCACCGCCGCCGGCTACGGGAATGCTGATTTTAAGATAGGTAAACGCAATAAAATTCAGCGCCGCAAACAGAACGGTAAAACTGAATTTTCTGAGATGCTTTCGGTTCATAATACTTTCCCCCTGCAGAGAATCCCCATATTCTCTGTTTCAATGAACCAAGTATATGACGATGGCTGGTATTACTGAAGAACCAGAAGGTGAAATTAATTTAAGACCAGATGGCATGGTGAAAGTGAAGCGAAAAATATGTCATAATATGAATGCATGGTATCCCTGCCGGAAGGGCAGAAAGGAATACACCTATGAGTCAGTCACAATATCAGACGATGCCGGAACCGCAGGATGTCTTTACGGATTACAATGACGATCCGCTGGAGGATTTCCGAAAGGAGGACGGTTCTTACCAATGGGCCTATACGGTCGATCTGCATAAGGACCTGTTCATGCTGGAAGTGGTTTTCATTGCGCTCGGCATCAGTTTTATGCTCATATTAGGCACAGCTCTGTTTGCGTCAGGAGGCAGAGGCATCGACCTGCAGACTGCCGCAATTCTGCTGGGCTGC
>JAFOLE010000278.1 GCA_017419465.1 Solobacterium sp.
ATTTGCCTTCAGGCCGAGTTTCTCTTTCAGTTTCACACATTCCAGGAGCGGCGTATTGCCGATCAGCTGGGTCATCGACTGTACTTTCATATTCCTGTATTCTCCTCATCCCACTGCGGTATCTTCGGTCGGTGATGTATCCGCACCGTTTTCTTCCGCAGCTCCATCCGTTCCGTCTTCCGCCGGCTCGGTTCCTTCTCCATCGGTTTCACCGTCTTCCGTATCTTCCTCTTTGGGTTCTTCAAGATATCCGTTCTTATACCATCCCTCAAAGAAGTGGGTCAGGAAGTCCGGGTCTTTCTGATCCTGCCCGTAGGCATCGATCGGAATCAGAATTTTATTTCCGTTCTCGTCAAGATAGAAGTTGCCGTTATTGTCGGAATAATAATGTTTGACCGCACGGTCTCCCCATTTATTGTAAATGTAATTTCCGTCTTCATCCGTCCAGTACTCCAGAACGGTCTCCACTTCATCCCATGGACATGCCCGCGCTGCGGCGACCGTCGTCGCATTATCCGCGTAAACGCAGAGGTCCTTATTCGTCATCAGTGCACTGATCGTTTCATAATTGTTGATCAGGGCCAGTGAGAAGTAATTCCCGAAAAAGACACCGCCGTCCCGCATTCGGATTTCAACTGCTTCATCATCATAGGAGAGCGGATACTGAATCACTTCCGCAATGGATTCAATCACCTCCGGATTGACAGACTGAAATCCGGTTGTTAACAGATGTGTCTGTGTCTCCTCATTGAATCCGGTGATATACGGAATCCGCGAAAGGATCCGCATGTACTCACTCTTCAGGCTGCATATGGATCCGTCGGTGAACAGGATCGTCGGCTCTTCTTCATCATAGCGGTATCCGATCGGCTGCTTTTCCGTCACAACAATCTCTGCCAGATTATTCCGAAGAATATGCACGCTTGCGTCTGCGATCATCGGATCCTTTTTGATTTTTCTGGCAATCACATCCGGAAACTGCATGAAAAGCAGATCATTCACGGAAACGCCGGAAAGAGATTCGATATACGGACCGGTCAGATAGTTGTTTCCCTGCACTGCGACTGCTTTGACACGGCTGTCCGGAGAGAACAGATACAGCAGGACCAGCAGAAGAACCGATAAAAAAACAGCACGGAGAAAAATTCCGCGCCTGATCTGTGCGAATGTCTCGTTATCACTTTCGGCAGCCCGTTCTTCAAAGAGCGTGTCGACACTTTTCGGGGCAGCCTCATTTGTCTTTGGGGCCTGATCTACCAATTGAAACGCTCCACTTCCATATGCAGAGAAATATGGTACTGTTCTTTGACCAGCCGTTTGATTTCATTTACCAGCGCAAGAAAATCCTCTGCGGTCGCATGGTCTTCATTCACAATGAAATTCACATGCTTTTCGCTTACCATGGCTCCGCCGATGCGGTACCCGCGATACCCGATTCCGTCAATCAGCTGCCATGCGGGCATCTCTTCCGGATTCTGGAACACACTGCCTGCGCTCGGTTTATCAAGCGGCTGGGAATCCATACGCCGTTTCCTGCGGCTTTCCATGAGATCACGGATCTCAGTGACCGGGGCGGATTCAAGATGAATCCGGACAGCGATAATCAGCCAGTCAGGATGGGAATGGAAAATGCTGTGACGGTATGTGAATTCACATTCCTCATTGCGCAGCCATTCGAATTTTTCATCCCGGTAAACAAACACACTGTCGATGACATCTGACATGGAACGCTTGTATGCGCCGGCATTCATAAAGGTGACACCGCCGACAGAAGCCGGAATACCGGACGCAAATTCCAGGCCGGAGAGCCCCTGCTTCATTGCCTGATAGGAAAGTGCAATGATGGAACACCCGGACTGGGCAATCAGGTCATTTCCAATAAAATAGAAGTCATCAAATTTATCAAGACGGATCACTACCCCTTCAAACTCCCTGTCCGAACAGAGCAGATTTGATCCTTTGCCGATCACTTTATACGGAATGGATTCTTCCTTCAGAAGACGCATCAGCGCATCCAATGCGACTGTGGAATCAGGATATACAACGTATCTTGCCGGTCCTCCGATACGGAGTGTTGTCATGGTTGAAAGCGGGACATCACGTTCCACTTCTGCGATACGTTTCAGTTTTTCAAACAGATCGTCATTCATCGCAAATCTCCTTCAGCCATTCTGTCATATCACTTGCGGCATGCGGGCGCGCAAGTGTTGCGGCAGCTTCAGACATCTTCTGCCGTGCCGTATTATCATGCATCAGCCGGTCCATTTCCGCAAGCAGAGTTTCCGCCTTCAGATTGGTTTCCTCAAGAAGCACCGCGGCACCACGTTCCTTCAGTTCAAGAGCATTGTAATACTGATGGTTATTCGGCACAAACGGGCTCGGAATCAGAATGGACGGTGTTCCGGCAGCCGCAAGCTCCGCAAGCGTCGTGGCCCCTGCACGGCATACCGCAAGGTCACACAGACGCAGAAGCTTTGCGCCTTCGACATAATCACGGACGATGACATTCGGGTTGTCAGTGGAAAAGGAAAACGGATTCCGCTTTCCGGCCGCAATCAGCACCTGATAATCTGTCACGCCCTTACAGCTGTCATCAATGATTCTGGAGAGTGTCTGGGAACCAAGACTGCCCATCATCACCAGAACAAACGGACGGGCCGCGTCGATGCCGTAGTTCTCCAGCAGGGATCGATCCGCCGTAATACCGGCGCATACTTCCTCCTGCGGATTTCCGAGAACACGGATCTTTCCCGCAGGAAAATCTTTCCCGCTGCGTTCATAGGCAAGTTCCACCGCATCCGCAAAACGCCCGAGAAATACATTTGCCTTTCCGGCAAATGAGTTCTGTTCGGAGATCATCGTCGGA
>JAFOLE010000009.1 GCA_017419465.1 Solobacterium sp.
GATTCCTGTTAACAACAGAATCATAAAGTTCAAACAACACTTGAATGAATTGAACGCAACAAAAAGCCCAACCGGATCAGCTCCGATTGGGCAGGCATTACTTTAGATATTTTGGGTGTCTACTTGACAGGCCCCGGATCAAAGGATTCAGACGTTTTGTAATGCATGATTGATGAACTGACTCAGTTTTCGTATTCCAGCATCGGAGTCCAGCTGTTGGCGTTGTAGTAATCGGTCAGACGGTAGCCGTAACGTGCCTTTACGTCTTCCAGTTCCATCCCCGTAACCTCAAGATCACCGAGCACGGTAAGCTGTTCGCCAAGGTAGTAGGTATCCTTGTATTCGCCGTTATAGCCGTAGTAGTCACACAGGAAGTCGATGGTGTCACCATCCATCATCTCAATGTAGCCCTTTGCGGCCATGCCGTCATCATAGATACGTCTTACACCGAGTACTTCGCCGTCCGGGTTTTCCGCAGTGAATTCAATTTCAATGTTTGCCCGTTCGCCGTTGTACATTACCGGAATATATCCGCTGTAGGTCCATTCATCATCCGAGACATATTCACCGCCGGTCTGGTAGTAGGAGACAACCTGTTCGTTGATGCCGATCCAGGTTCCTTCATAGCCGTCCACAATCAGCGATCCGTCATCATCGAAGCTGTATACGCTGTCAAGACCGAGGTCGATATACCCTTCTCCGTCATCAACCCAGACGTTCAGGTTGATGTTCTGAATCATATCCCAGTCATCCTGCGACAGAGAGAGAACTTTCTGTCCGGCGCTGTTTTCCGTAAGAACCAGGTTTCCCGGATCCAGGTGGTTTCTTCCTACCAGCATGGAATAGAGATCCAGGCTGTCGGTGTCGACTGCCTGCTGGCCGCCGAGCAGATCATACAGGGAGAGTCCGCTTCCGGAGTAGCCGCTGCCGTAGCTTCCGCTGGAGTAGGAGTTGCCGTAAGGAGAAGAACTTCCGCCGGAGGTTGCCCCGCCAAGCAGGAGGTTCAGAATATCGGTCGGATCATAGGAATAACTGTCCTGGGAATAGGAGCTTCCGCCGCCGAGGATATCGAACAGGGAGTTCGAACTGTAGCCGTTAGCTACCTGGCCGGACGCATTCAGAGTCGCAAATGAACGGACGGCATCGGTATAATCGCTGTCCATGCCGAGGTTCTGATAAACCTGGATCGCACCGTTGACATTGCGCGGGCTGTAATACGGGAAGTAGATGGACAGACCGTACGCATTGTTCATGTTGTTGCAGCGGTTGTACTTCACGCAGGACTGGATCGAGCTTGCAAGCTTGGATGCGGATGTCGTTCCGAGGTTCTTGCAGAAATGAATCAGGTCGATCTGGTCAATCTTTGTCGAGGTCGCAAATTCCTTGGTATTGGAACGTGCAGCCGCAACCTGGCGGAAGTTGTCACCCTTGATGTTTGCGGTCATCTCCTTGGCAAATTCGCTGAAGATGGACGGAACGGTTCCGCTGAATTCCGCAAGGTCAAGCAGTGAGAGTGATGTCTTGTCACGGGAAGAAGCCTGATAGGATGCCGTGATGAAGTCATCAATGATCTGCTTGCCGATTTCCGTTGTCGGCATGGAAGAGTTCTTGGACAGGTTTGTCACCCAGTTGGTGTAATACCAGCCGGTGCCCGGCTCGGTCTCTTCACTGGCGATCAGATAGTCCGCATACGGTTCCACCGCGATTGCGGTTTCCATGTTTGCCATAAGGCATGCATCGAATCCGACGGCGTCAAATTTCACGCCGCTGTCCTTGAGCGCCTTGGAAATCTCATCGACGGTCATGGTTCCGTTGGGATACAGTTCATCGTGCGCATAGCCGGAGAGCGATCCTCCGCCATGGTCCCAGAGAATCAGGAAGTAACGGTTTGCCGGATAGTTTGCGGTACCCCATTTGATGAAATCGGTCAGGGTTGCCGGATCCGTCATTGCCTTCTTGCCGACGTTCTTGTCGAGCGCCACGACACTGCGGTCCGCAATCAGCCAGCGCTGATTGGTGGTATTTGCCATGACCGAGTTCTTCCAGCGTCTTGTACCGCCGGTTTCCACGACAATATTTACCTTGTCGGAATGGGTCGCATACAGCATCTCATTGAGATCGGATGTTGCCATACCGTAGTTGGTCTCAAGGTCGGTACCGCACATGTAAATCAGGACGGTTACCTGGTCGTTTCCGTTTCCGAGCAGCTTCGTGAACTTCTCACGCGCACCGCCGGATACCTCCGTGCTGACATTGCTGAGGTTGGTATCCTCATATGTCGTGGTGGGCGGGGTCCAGTGTCCGATGCTTGCAGAGGAACTCTGTGTTCCCGCATTCGCATTCGTATTTGCAGTCGGAGCTGCGGTCGGAACCGGCGTGGTTACCGTGATGCCGCTGCCTCCCTGGGAAGAGGACGACGAGGTTCCGCACATTCCCAGCATGTTCATTACGAACAGCACGATCGCAATGATCAGAATAATCCGAAGCAGTCCGCCGCCGGAGCGTTTCGGTCTTCCGGTGCCGAGCGGAGATCCGCCGTAAGGGTTCTGTGAACCGCCGGATGATCCAAACCCTCCGCCGAGTCCGCCGATACCGCCGAGCGGAGACATGCCGCTCTGATGGTTCGACTGATTGCCGCCGTACGAAGCGTTGTTTCCGCCAAGCCCGCCGATACTGCCAAGCGGTGAAGATCCGTATGATCCGCGGTCGCCGTTGCTTTCCGGGCGTTTTGCGTTCTGTCCTTCCGTGCGTTCCCTATAGTCCGCATTACCGACTTTGCCGGTGCCGAGACCGTCTCCGCGCTTATGCACGGTTCCGGATGCGGTCGGCTTGGACTGCGGCCTTCCCGTCGGACGTCCGCCGGTCGGTCTTCCTGAAGGTTTATTATCAGCCATAGATACCTCCTGATACTTTTCACGTATTTTTCACGTATACATTGATTATATAGGAAAATAATCCGTTCGTAATGTATGCAGAATGCATTTCATAACGAAAAAAGCGCAAACACGATTTCGTGTTCACGCTTTGCTTCTTTCTTCTGTATCTGCCTTATTCGCAGAGAAGTTTTGTGGTAATCGCAGTTGCGGCTTCGCGCTGCTGCTTGTCTTCCTTCTGAAGTTCCTTCTTGGCGTCGAGATCCTCACGCTTTACGGTTTCTTCCTTCGCCGCATCATCGACACGGACCACTTCCTCGCTTACTTCCGGGAACTCAATCACGGTGCCGGCACCAGCCGTTGTAATGGTCTGAGTCTCAACCGTCTCTCCGGTCGCTTCGTCATACGTCGTAGTCGTTGTCACGATCTGCGTCGGCTGAATCACCTGTCCGCCGGAACCGGTATAGACATATCCATAGAAGGCCTGTCCGTTGCGGCCGCCCTGGGAAGGCCACCAGCCTTCATGATATCCGCCGCAGTACCCGCCTTCCTTGATGTATACCATCGATCCGTCTTCACTGACTTCGGTAACGAAACCAACGTGATTGGACCAGACGATGATGGACATCGCGGCCGGTGCTGTGCCGACGGAATAACCGAATCCCGGCGCATTTCCGTACCACGCACCTGCGTTGCCGAACCGCGGAAGCGCTATGCCTGTATGGTCATAACAAAGCTGCCATGCACTCCAGGTACAGTTGCTCCAACCGCCGTAGTAAGGATTGACCGCAGTGTAGGTAACGGTTTCTCCGCCCCATTCACCGCCTTCTTCTCCTTCCGCGAGGAGCGCACTGGGATGCGCAGCTGTCATTCCGATGCATGCCGCAAGCGACAGTACAAATGTCAGTTTTCGTTTCAGTGTTTTATAAGACATATGCCAAAAGATTCTACCACAAGTCGTTTTTCTTTCCAACCTTGCCGCCCATAGAACTTCGTATGGGATGCTCAGCCGGCAGTACGTGCACGTTCGAGTCTTGCCTTGGCATCCGGCGGAACCGGAAGATGTCCGGCAGTCGAAATCATATGTGCCGCAATCCCGTTCGCAAACCGGCAGGCCTGCACGGGATTCAGGCCGCGGTCAAGGGCATACAGGAAACCCGCATTGAAGGTATCGCCTGCGCCGATCGTCTGCCACACAAATACTGCTTCCGTCGGCACCATGGTCCGCTCACGATCCTGCGCGACACAGACAGGCTTCCGGCCATCGCGCGCAATCACTGTCTTGCCAAGCAGACAGAGACGGTCAACCGCCTCGTCGATGCTGAGGGCGCCGGTTACCGCTGTGAATTCTTCGATGCCGGAGCCGATGATGATATCCGAAGTCTTGATCATCCGGTCATAGGCCGCCTTGCGTGCGTTATTCATGCCGTAGGTTTCCGCCCGCACGTTCAGATCAAAGACGATCGTGCTTCCCGCTTTATGAAGCGCCTCTGCTTTTTCACATACCGCATCCATGCTGGAAGAATCGTTGTTCATGACCATTCCGCCCGAGAATACCAGCATCGCTTCCTCCGGAATGCGGGAGAGATTTTCCTTTGAGAACTTCGGATAATCCGATCCCGGCGGCAGCCACGGGAAGATCACGCGTTCATTGTCTTCGTCGATGACTGCAATGCAGACCATGTTCGCCTTGTCCGGATTCTCCAGCGACCAGGACATGTCCACACCGTTCTGAATCATTTCATCCCGCAGGTAACGTCCAATCTTATCCCCGCAGAGATCCGTCACAAAATGCGGATGTGCACCGAGCTTGCCGAGAACCGCACAGGTATTTCCGCAGGTGCCTCCCTGCTGAAACAGAACCTCGGAATAATCAACCGATCCCTTTTTCAGATTTGAAAGATGCGTTTTTACTTCTCCGTACGGCAGAAGCAGATCCGCACAGAGATCGCCGATACAGCAGATTTCCATAGTCTCACTCTCCGAAGGAATGTGCCTTTTCACAGAATGCGCGCACCTTTTCAATATCCTTGCGCACAAGGATTCCATTTTCCTTGACGCTGGTCGCCGTCAGTGAATCCACGCCATCCGGATGCACGGCCGCAATGGCCGCTTCCACATTGTCCGGTCCCAGCCCGCCGGCCAGCACCACCGGCACGGACACCGCCTCTTTAATACGGCGGTCAATCGACCAGTCATGCGTGATGCCTGCCGCGCCGATGCCCGGCACGGTTTTCGACACGGAGTCGAGAATCAGGATGTCCGCATAGGATGCACGGGTTACCGCATCCTCAACTGCGCTTTCATCCTGCACACCGATTGCCTCCATCAGAAGCACGCCGGGAACACGCCCGTTCAGCTGCTTTTTGAATTCGGCACTGCCGCGGTACTCCGCGCATAAATGCAGAATATCCGGCCGCAGGTCTTCCGTTTCCGCAATGATTTCTTCCGGTGTTGCCTTAACCGAAATCAGGATTTTTAATGCTTTGTCTCCGACTGCCGCAAAGATCCTGCGGCACTCTTCCGTGGTAACCCCGCACGGATACGGGCCGCCGGGTTCTTCGGTCAGTACCCCGATCCGGTCGGCACCGGCTTCCACACATGCCAGCGCTTCCTCCGCGCTCTGCATGGCATAGATCTGCGCAAACATCAGTGCGTTTTCTCCGTATTGAAGACATATTTGTCGAGCCGGTCAAATGCCTCAACGACCAGGGAATGCGGCACCGCAAGATTCATGCGGATCGCATAGTCCCGATGGAACGGACGGCCATCCTGCCAGAGAACGCCGTATTCCACACCCTTTTTCTGCAGGGTTTCAATATCCATGTTGTGTTCCCTGCACCACTGTTCACAATCCAGATACAGCATGTATGTGCCTTCCGGCTTGAACAGATCAACGCCTTTGAAATGCGTTTTGATGAAGTCATACGCATAGTTCACATTGTCAGAGAGCACCTGATTGAGTTCATCCAGCCACTCCTCCCCTTCATCGGTATAGGCACCGATCAGGGCATGCATCCAGAGGACATTCATGCTGTTGTAATGGGTATTGGCCGCTTCCTTGGCAATCCGGTCATTCAGCCATCGGTTGAAACAGATGTGATAGCTTCCGACAAGACCCGCAAGCGAGAAGGTCTTGGACGGTGCATACTGCGTTACGGTATGTGTGCGTGCATAGTCACTGACGGAGAATGCCGGTGTATGTCTGTTTCCGTTGAGAATCAGGTCGGACCAGATTTCATCTGCCACGACCCAGATCTCGTATTTCTCAAAGAGATCCATCATCGCTTTAATTTCTTCATATTCCCACACGCGGCCGCAGGGATTGTGCGGACTGCAGAATACCACCGCATGGATGTGATACTGCTGTATCTTTTTCTCCATGTCCGCAAGGTCCATGCGCCATACGCCCTGCGCATCCTGTTTCAGATCGGAGAGCACCATATGATATCCGTTTTCTCCGACGGAATTGGTAAAGCCGATATACGTCGGTGAATGAAACAGAATATAGTCACCTTTTGAACAGAGCACATTCAGTGCAGATACCACGCCGCCGAGCACACCGTTTTCATAGCCGATATTCTCCGGCTGTACATCGGTGTTATGACGGTCCTTCTGCCATCGGATAATCGCATCATAGTATTCCTTTGTCGGCGCAAAGTAGCCGAAACAGGGATGCCACAGGCGTTCTGCCATCGCTTCAACGATCGTCGGGCAGGTCGCAAAACTCATATCCGCAACCCACATCGGGATGCGTGAAAATCCTTCTCTGGTCGGAACATTGATGTTGTACCACTGGGTGGGTTCTACCGCGATGGAATCCTTTCCGCGGCGGTCAAGAATTGTTGTGAAATCGTATTTCATTATCAGTACCTCATGTTTCATTCTAAACTTTTTTCCGCATCAGTAATAAGGTAATATTAAATATGGAACATGGTGCGGCATCCGTATTCCCGCACCATGCGGAATCATTTCAGCAAAAACGAGGTTAAACGTTATGAACAATGAAGAACTGAAATTGCACGCCAGAAACATCCGGAAAAATATTATCCGTCAGGTTTCCAGCGCAAAAAGCGGTCATCCGGGAGGTTCGCTCGGCGCAGCCGATATTCTGACACTGCTTTTCTTTGAAGTTATGGATATCACGCCGGAAAACGCAACACGGGAAAGCATTGAAAATCCGGACCGCGACCGGTTTGTGCTCTCCAAGGGGCACACTTCTCCTCTGCTTTATGCAGTGCTTGCCGAGAAGGGGATCATCCCGGAAGAGGAGCTGCTTACCTTCCGTCAGGTCAACAGCCGCCTCCAGGGTCATCCCAATATGAACCTTGTGCCGGGCGTGGACATGAGCACTGGTTCCCTTGGACAGGGACTTGCGGCTGCCGACGGCATGGCGATTGCCAATAAGCTGTCCGGCAATGATCACCGCATCTACTGCCTGGTCGGCGACGGCGAAAGCGAGGAAGGCGAGATCTGGGAAGCTGCCATGGCGGCTGCCCACTACAAAAGTGACAACCTCTGCGCGATCATCGATGTCAACGGACTTCAAATCGACGGCGCCACAAAGGATGTCATCGGTCCGGAACCGCTGGACAAAAAGTTTGAGGCATTCGGCTGGCATGTCATCAACGTGGACGGTCATGACTTTGATGCGCTGCGTGCCGCATTTGCGGAAGCAGCGAATACCAAAGGTCAGCCGACCGCACTGATTGCCCATACTATCAAAGGCAAGGGTGTCTCCTTCATGGAGAACCAGGCCGCTTGGCACGGCACCGCGCCGAATGCGGAACAGACTGAGCTTGCATTAAAGGAGCTGGAGGGATAACGATATGGCAAAAGCAACCAGACAGGCATACGGCGAAAAGCTCGCGGAGCTCGTTGCCGAAAATCCGAAGATCGTTGTGCTCGATGCCGATCTTGCGGGCTCCACAAAATCCGGCGAGGCAAAGAAAGTGGTGCCGGAGCGCTTCTTTGACTTTGGTATCGCCGAAGCAGACATGATCGGACATGCGGCAGGATTCGCCGCAAGCGGCTATATTCCCTTTGCGTCAAGCTTTGCGATGTTCGCGAGCGGGCGTGCCTGGGAACAGATCCGCAACAGCGTGGCCTACCCGTACCTGAACGTCAAGATCTGCGGTTCCCATGCCGGCATCACGGTCGGTGAGGACGGCGTCAGCCATCAGGCTATTGAAGATATCGCAATCATGCGTGCAATCCCCAGCATGAAGATCTATGTGCCGTGCGATGAAAACGAGACCCGGGCCGTGCTCGATCAGGTCATCAATGAATTCGGTCCGACCTACATCCGCACCGGACGCGCACCGGTAGAAAATGTCTATGACAGCGAAGATATCGATGTCACAAAGATCCATGTGCTGCGCAGCGGAAACCGCGCCGCGGTATTCGCCTGCGGCTTCTGCGTGAAATCCGCACTGGATGCGGCAGACAGGCTGAAGGCGGAAGGCATTGATATTACGGTCGTTGACGTATGCGCGATCAAGCCGTGCGATGAGGAAGGCATCCTGCATATCCTGCAGGATTATGATCTGATCTTCACTGCAGAGGAACACAACATTGTCGGCGGTCTTGGCGGAATGATCGCAGAGCTCGCATCCGAAAAGTGCCCGAAAAAAATCGTACGGATCGGACTTGCGGACCGGTTTGCGGAAAGCGGAAGCTACAAGGATCTTGCGAAGAAGTACAGGCTTGACGGCGACGGTCTGTACGAACAGATCAAGGCAGCGCTCTGATCACAGTATTCAGGTGGGCGTCCGGTAAACCCGGATGCCCTTTTTCATTGCATGAGATACCATGCACATGATTACATTAAGGTATGAGAAACGCGTTCTTTTTTGACATTGACGGAACGCTGGCCATCCGCCGGGATGTGCCGGAAAGCGCCTCCGCTTCCATCGCACAGCTGCGCCGTCAGGGACATTATGTGTTTATCTGTACCGGGCGGAATGCATCCTATGTCCGCCGTCATTTTTCTTCGTATGCGGACGGATTCATCTGTGCCAACGGCAGATATGCATTCATGAATGACAGCGTGCTGTATGACCATCCCATTGAGACCGGCCTTCTTGTGCGGGCACGTGACACTGTATTGCCAATCGGCGGCGGAATCATCTTCTTCGGCAATGCGCATGCATACTATGACGGCGATGAAGAAGGCTATGCGCGGTTCTGCACGGCACACGCGGGCGAGCCGGTCAATCGCTGTACCTCATTTTCCGAAATGGACCCGGTTTATACCTTTGATGTCTTCTTTCACTCGGAAGAAGAACTTCAGAGAATCATCTCCTCCCTCTCTGACTTCTGCATCTTCAACCCGCACCTTCCCTGGCCCACGGCAGATGTGACCGTCCTGCCGCACGACAAGGGAACCGCACTGGCTTCCGTCATTGCGCAGCTAGGCATTTCACGTGAGCATACCTACGCCTTCGGTGACGGACACAATGATCTGTGCATGTTCCGGGAGGCGGGACACACGATTGCCATGGGCAATGCGGTCGAAGAACTGAAGCAGTCTGCCGAACACATTACGACCGATATTCTTGCGGACGGTGTCAGAAACGGGCTCCGACATTACGGACTGCTTTGAGAAAACCCCTTGCATGAAGGCTGAAGCGGAACTAAGATAAAGAACGTTGCATAGTTAATAAGAAGGGGATGATGTTTCAATGCAGCTGCTGATTCATATCACAAACCACGAAGATACCGTAAATCCGATTATGGCAAAACTTGCCGAACAGGGATTTCATGGAGGAACCATCGTTGACTGCGAAGGCATGTTGAAGGCAATCAACGAAGACAGCGTAGACGCACCGGCCATCGTCGGAGGACTGCGCAAATTTATCAACCCGGGACGCCAGACAAACAAGATGATCCTGCTGGTGCTCAAGGATGAAGAAGTTACGGATGCGATCAATATTATTCACGGCGTTGCGGGCGATCTGAAACTGCCGAACACCGGAATTCTGTTTACCCTCCCGATTACACGCTGGGAAGGAGTTGCCAAGAACTGATGAGTGCTCTCTACTACACCGCCCTCGCGATGTTGGGCGGACTTTTAATGACGCGCCTTACCCGGCTTGCCAAGCTTCCCAATGTCACCGCATACCTGATTGCCGGCGTTCTGATCGGCCCGTATGTGTTCAACCTTGTCGGCAGTGACATGCTGGAAGGATTCGGCGTCATTACGGAATGTGCGCTTGGCTTCATCGCATTTTCCATCGGTGATGAATTCAAACTGGAAAGTCTGAAAGCCATCGGGAAACCGGCGATTCTGATCACCATGTTTGAGTCACTGTTTGCGGTCATCTGCACAATGACGGTCACGCTTCTGCTCGGCTTCAATCCGATCATCTGCATCATGCTGGGAGCGCTGTCCGCTTCCACCGCACCTGCCGCCACGCTTCTGATCGTACGGCAGTACAAGGCAAGCGGTCCGCTGACGGACATGCTGCTGCCGGTTGTTGCGGCCGATGATGCGACCGGACTGATCGCCTATTCCATCTGTGTATCGATTGCCCAGAATATGGTGAACCATACCGCATTCAGTTTTGCAGGATCCGTTCTGCTTCCGCTGCTCCATATTGCCGAAGCACTTCTGCTCGGTGCGGTGCTCGGCGTGATTCTTGCCTTCTCACACCGGTACTTCCGCTCGCATACCAACCGAATGTCCCTGTGTATTGCATTTGTCATGATCGGCGTCGGTCTTGCCGATTATCTCGGTCTTTCCAACCTGCTGCTGTGCATGGCGCTCGGTGCCGTATACGTCAATCTCTGGAATGACAGTGAACGGATTCTCCGGTGTATCGATGACTGGACCTATCCGCTGTTCATGCTGTTCTTCGTAATCTCCGGCGCACAGCTGAACCTCTCGACGCTGCCGAAGGTCGGACTGCTCGGAATCGTGTATGTGTTTGCCCGCTTCGGCGGAAAGTTCCTCGGCGCATGGCTTGGCGGAGGAATCACAAAACAGCCGGCTGTCGTCCGGAACAACCTGGGCTGGGCTCTGATGCCGCAGGCCGGTGTTGCGATCGGTATGGCAACCATGGTTCTCAAACAGCTTCCGGCGGAATACAGCCAGCTGATTCAGACGGTTATTCTCAGCGC
>JAFOLE010000279.1 GCA_017419465.1 Solobacterium sp.
AGAATCGTGATGTCCGCATCCGGATTTCCCTTGCGGATCTCCGCAAGTTCAAGCGGAAGGGTGATCTTGCTGGGGACGGCACGGGTATGGTCGCTGGTGACGATCACAACCTTGTTCTTTCCTTTGGCAAGTTCGCACAGCGGAGGAGTTCCTATCGGATTCTCCAGTGCTTCCTTAACCAGCTCGACTTCGCTCTTGTCGGTCTTGAACTCATGCATCTTTGCGGTGATGACCGCCTTGAGGTTTTCTTCCTCTACATGAAGATCAAGTGTCGAGGTGTAGTAGGGTATTGCAATAGTCTTTTTCATACTGCCTGTTGCCTCCTGAAAAATGATGAAATCATGTATGATGTATACATTCTACTTACAGTATCTCGTATCGATTTTCGGCTGACAACCAAAAAAAGGTTACAAAACAGGCATAAATGTAACCCCTTACAAATAGAAAAAACGGTTGCTGAAACTGAAATTATCGGTCGAATGCATCCCGCATGGTCTGGCTCATGGAATTATCGATCCGTTCCCGGATTGCCTTCCACTGCTCATCGCTCAGACCATAGGAGCGGTTGATTGCCGTGAGGCATCCGCTTGCCTGGTAATAGAGAAGTATTTCGGCTTCGGATTCGCTGAGCGTATCGGTTTTGTTCATCTGCCGGATGAAGGTATGCTTCTGATGCTCAACGATTGCCCGCAGAACAATATGAATCAGTGAGGCATCACTGAAGATTGGCTTGTATTCGGTATGTGCACGCAGATACTCACAGATCGGCTGTTTCTCCCGTGTGGTCTTTCCGGTAAGGCGCGCATTGCGTTCTTCCCGGAACTGTTCGGACTGGGAAAGGACATCGCGGATCACATCGTCCAGTACATCCTCGGTTCTTGCGTAGTAACGATAAAACGCAGTCCGGCTTACGCCCGCCTGTTTACAGAGGTCGGTTATGGAGATCCGTTCAAATGCGTTATCTTTTTTCAGTTCCAGAAATGCGCCTTTGATTTTATCCGCTGCACTCATTCCACTCATACAAAACTTATTCCTGTGTTCCATTATATCGTATGAATCCGGTGGTTCTGCTTTTGAGATGCCCAAAACCGACGCAATATATGTCTGTGCAGGTAAGCGGGATTCCGCGGTATGATAAACAATAACGCAGGAGACAACACAATGGGCAATCTGAAGTATATATTCGTACATGGCCTGTCCGGATGGGGCAGTTATGATAAACAGAATGAGCGGATGCCGTACTGGGGCATGCGCAACGGCGACCTGATGGAACAGCTGCGTAAACTCGGGTATGACTGTTACAGTGCTTCGGTAGCGCCGCATGGCTCTGCCTGGGACCGGGCATGCGAGCTGTATGCACAGCTCAGCGGCACCCGTTCGGATTATGGGGCAGCGCACAGTGCGCGTTACGGGCATGACCGCTATGGAAGAGACTTCACGGGCATTCCGCTGATTGAATCCTTTGATGACTCCACACGGCTTGTGCTGATCGGCCATTCCTTCGGCGGAGCGACCGTTCGGGTATTTGCGGATATTCTGCGCAACGGAAGAGCAGAAGAAACCGAAGAAAACGGATCACCGTTTTTCAAAGGCGGCATGGGAAACCGTATCGCCGCAATTGTGACGCTTGCGGCGCCGCATAACGGAACGACAGCGTATCTTCTCTTTGAAGATCCGTCCTTTGACCCGAAATCAGTGCGCGTCTGGCATATTGAGGATGTGGCAGGACGATTTATGTCCCGAAACAATACGCCGGACACCCCGCTGCCGGAAGGAGACAGTGCGGCGTATGACATGCATATTGACAATGCGCTTGCGCTGAATAAGACACTGAACCTGGATCCGGCGGTCTATTATTTCTCGCAGCCATGTGAAAGCACGGTTCAGCGGGACAACGGAACGTATCGTCCGATGGTGCGCAAGACGGAACTGCTGTTCCGGCGGACCTCCCGCTATATGGGAGTCTATCTTGGCGCCACACGGGGCGGCGTTGTGCTGGATGAGCGCTGGCGTCCCAATGACGGTCTCGTCAATACGATCAGTTCGATGTATCCGATGGAAGACCCGCATGTTTCCTTTGAAGAAACACATATTGAACCGGGAATCTGGAATGTATTTGAAACGCTGACTGCGGACCATATGGCCCTGCAGGGCGGACTGATGCACCGGCATCGGGTGCTTCCGTACTATAAGAAGCTGCTTTCGATGCTCGACGCATTATGCGGATGAGTGAATGAAGGGAAGCGGGATTGAAGCCCGCTTTTATTCTGTCCGGGTCGGCAAAGTCCGGCATCACTTGCAGGAATGCCGGAATCAGAATAGTATTGATCTGGTTATATGACACTAACATGAAGATATATAAATATGTACAACAGGAGGAAAAAAGACATGGGAAGATTAACAGGTAAGACAGCGGTAGTTACAGGCGCAAGCAGCGGAATGGGTAAGGAAATCGTCACGCTGTTTGCGAAGGAAGGCGCAAACGTCGTTGCGGTTGCCCGCCGGAAAGAACGTCTGGAAGAACTCGCAGAGAGTCTGAAGGATGCGGAAGGAAAGGTGCTGCCCTATCCGGGTGATATCTCCAAAAAGGATGTCAATGAGGCGATGATTGACTTTGCGGTTGAGCAGTTCGGAAAACTCGATATCCTGGTAAACAACGCCGGTATCATGGATGACATGGCAGGCATCGCAGACTTCTCGGATGAGAAACTGGAGTCCGTATTCAATGTCAATGTCTTCGGTCCGTTCTATGCGACCCGCAAGGCAGTCAATGTTCTGAAGGGACAGAACAGCGGCGGCTCCATTATTCATATCGCTTCCGAAGGCGCATACAAGACCTGTGCCGGTGCCGTATACTGCGCCAGCAAGGCGGCGGTTGTTTCGCTCTCCCGCAATACCGCCTATATGTATAAGGATGAAAAGATCCGTTCCAATGCGATCATCGCCGGCGGATTCAAGACAGAGATTGCCAATTCCATGGGCATGCCGAATATGGAATCCTACGGAAAGATCCAGAAGGTGCTCGCAACAGCGCCGGAAGTCGGTGAACCGGTCGAAATCGCCAACGCATGCCTGTTCCTGGCATCGGATGAGTCCGCATATGTCAGCGGTGCAGAACTCGCAGTTGACGGCGGCTGGTGCGCAGCGTAAGCAGATCAGTCACAGATTCTAAAATAGCGGCGGTGCATGTGCACTGCCGTTTTCTTCTGCGGTATGATTGCGGTATGAACAGACAGCAGCTGATCGAAGAAGTACGGAATTACAAACCGTTCAATGAACAGGAAGCGAAGGACCGGGAGATTCTTCTGCGGAAACTGGAGACTGTCCCGGACCTTTTCCTGCGCACCAATCTGACGGAACATATGACCGCTTCCGCCTGGGTCGTCAATCATGACCGGACGAAGCTTCTGATGGCCTATCACAGGATCTATGACTCCTGGAGCTGGCTTGGCGGACATGCGGACGGCGAGGAAGACCTGCGCCGGGTTGCATTAAAGGAAGTGTCGGAGGAAAGCGGAATTCAGAATGTGACACTGATCCGCCCGGACATCCTGTCACTGGAAATACTGACGGTGGACGGACATGAAAAGAAGGGACAGTATGTGCCGTCCCATCTGCACTTAAACATCACCTATCTGATTGAGGCGGATGACCGCGAGGCAACGCATATCCGCGAAGGGGAGAACACCGGCGTTGCCTGGTTCGGCATCGAAGAGGCGGTTGCGGCATCCTCGGAACCCTGGTTCCGGGAGCGCATCTATGCCAAGCTCAACGCGAAGCTGAAGGCAGGCGGAATCATTCTCTGAAACAGTTTCTGAAAACGATTATTTCTTTCTGAAAAATAATTGACATCTTTCAAACCATGCTTTACATTAAACTCAGTTCGATGAACAGAAGAGTAACCGTGTATGGAACACAAAGCGAGCCGGGGAGGGTGGAAGCCCGGCGGATTCCGGCACAGTGAAACCGGTCTGTGAGATGTTTTCCGGAACAGTACAGTATGGAAAACCGTATCCGGCGTTAACGGGATAAAGGGGTCAGCTTCGGCTGGCAATCAGTGTGGTCCCGCGGTTCAGGCCGTCTCTGAGGAGATGGCTTTTTTCTGTAAAAGGGGGAGGAGTCAGTTATGTCCACATCAGTCGCCGGCATCATTGCCGCAATCATCATCTACCTCGGCGGAATGCTGTATATCGGCTATCGCTTTTCAAAACGCACCGAGACCGTCGGCGAGTTCTATCTCGGGGGACGGAAACTCGGACCGCTCGCAGCCGCAATGAGTGCAGAAGCCTCGGATATGAGCAGCTGGCTTCTGATGGGTCTGCCGGGCGTTGCCTATCTTACCGGCATCGCAGACGCCGCATGGACCGCGATCGGTCTTGCGGTCGGCACCTATCTCAACTGGCTGATTGTCGCCAAGCGGCTTCGTCTTTATACCGCAAAGGTGGAGGCAATCACCGTTCCGGAGTTTTTCTCCCGCCGTTATCGCGATGAGAAAAAGATTCTGACGCTGATCGCCGCACTGATCATCGTGGTCTTCTTCGTACCGTATACCGCATCCGGATTTGCGGCCTGCGGAAAACTGTTCTCCACACTGTTCAATGCGGATTATCATGTCGCAATGATCATCAGTGCAGTCGTCATCATTGCCTATACCGCAATGGGCGGCTTCATGGCCGTCAGTATCACCGACCTGATTCAGTCCATTGTCATGACCATCGCACTTGTTGTCATTCTGTTCTTCGGAATTCAGAGTGCCGGCGGAATGGATGCGGTTATGAACAATGCAAAATCGCTTGCCGGCTACCTCAGCTTGACACAGATTCATGACATGGCTTCCGGCAAGGCAGTTCCGTATACCGCACTGACGATTCTCTCGACAACTGCCTGGGGTCTTGGCTACTTCGGCATGCCGCATATTCTGCTTCGGTTCATGGCAATTGAAGATGAAAACAAACTGGCGATTTCCCGCCGGGTCGGAACCATCTGGGTCATCATCTCCATGTCCGTATCCGTGTTCATCGGTATCGTCGGCTATGCGGCTTCCGCAAACGGTGCCGTACCGATGCTGAGCGGCTCAGATTCGGAAACGATCATTGTCCGCTTCGCATCCCTGCTCGCAGAGAACGGTCTGCTTGCGGCACTCATCGCCGGTGTGGTTCTGGCGGGTATCCTTGCCTCGACAATGTCCACAGCCGATTCCCAGCTGCTTACCGCGAGCTCCGCGGTCAGCCGGGACCTTCTCCAGGGTGTGCTTGGCTATGAGATGGACGCAAAGAAAACACTTCTTGTGTCCCGTCTTACCCTGATGGGCGTTGCGCTTGTCAGTGTGTTCTTCGCCTGGGACAGCACCTCTTCCGTCTTCCGCATCGTGTCCTTTGCCTGGGCCGGTTTCGGCGCAAGCTTCGGACCGGTCGTCCTGCTTGCATTGTTCTGGAAGCGTTCCAATCTCTGGGGTGCGCTTGCCGGAATGCTGAGCGGCGGTGCCATGATCTTCATCTGGAAGTTCCTGGTTCGTCCGATGGGCGGTGCCCTGGATATCTATGAGCTTCTGCCCGCATTCCTGATTGCGCTTGCGGTCAATGTGGTCGTCAGTCTTGCGACACCTGCGCCTTCGAAGGAAATTGTGCGCGAGTTCGAATCCGTTTAATGATTTATGCATGACAGCCGGCAGATGCCGGCTGTTTTTTCTTCGTGCAGATGAGTCGCATGCAGTAAGGGATATTGTTTAAAATGCAGACATGGAAAGGGTATGGAAACTGTATCATACCGGATTTGAGGAAATCCGAAAGCCGGCTGTTCATTATGGCCGTATCAATGCGGATTTCGGACAGGGTTTTTACATGAGTGATGATATGGAATTCTCTGTTCGCTGGGCGCGGGAAAAGCGTGACTCGGATACGATCATCAATGCATATGAACTCGATATCACCGGGCTGAACATTCTGAAGCTGGAACGGAATTCCGAATGGTATGAATATATCTATCAGAACCGGCACCGCAGACCCGATGCACACCCGGAGGCGGATGTGATCGTCGGACCCATCGCAAACGATACGATCTTTGATACGCTGGGCATTACCACAAGCGGTATTCTTTCGATGGAACAGTCACTACCGCTTCTTATGATCGGTCCGGAATACAGACAGATCGTTCTGAAGAGCGAACGCGCCGCAGAGCAGCTTACATGGAAGTCCGCCCGCATTCTTCTGCCGGGGGAAATCCATCAGTACCTTGATGCGGTGGCGCGTGAAGAAGCCGCATTCATGAAGGAATTTGCGTCAGAGATGGCGAAAATATAAATCATATCAGAACAGAAGCGGAGGAATCAGACAATGATCTACGATTACACAATTACCACCGGAAAGGGAGAGGAGCTGAACCTCAGTGAGTACAAAGGCAAGGTCATCCTTGTCGTAAACACCGCGACTGGCTGCGGCTTTACCCCGCAGTATGCGCCGATCGAAAAGCTGTACGAGGATTATCATGATCAGGGACTCGAGATCCTGGATATCCCGTGCAACCAGTTCGGCGCACAGGCGCCGGGAAGCGATGATGAGATTCATGAATTCTGCACGGTTCATTTCAACACTACCTTCCCGCAGATGAAGAAGTCCGATGTCAACGGCGAGAACGAACTCCCGCTGTATACGTATCTGAAGTCGCAGAAGGGCTTTGAAGGTTTCGATGAACATCCGTACAAGGAACTGCTGGAAGGCATGTTCGCAAAGGCAGATCCCGACTGGGACAAGAAACTGGACATCAAGTGGAACTTCACGAAGTTTGTGATCGACCGTGAAGGAAATGTCGTCGCCCGCTTTGAGCCGACAGCCGATATGGAAAAGGTCGAGGCATGCATTAAATCGCTGCTTTGAGTTACTGCTGAACAGGAAAGAGGACCCTGCCCGCATGCGGAGAGGGTCCTTTAATTCTGCCGGCGAACAGAAGTCGAAAACTGACCGTATTCAGATGACCGGAAACATAATAGTATGAATTTATGAAGCATATTGTATTTCGCAATGAAACAATTTCTGCCGTCGGAATGGGAACGACCGGATTCTGGTCCGGTTCGAATCCGGGCCTCTGTGACTGTATCCGTACGGCATATGACACCTACGGAATGAATCTCTTTGATACGGCGGAGATGTACGGAAACGGGCGCTGTGAAACTGCACTTGGAAAAACGCTGGAAGGACTTCCCCGGGACAGGCTGTTTCTGGTGGACAAGATTCATCCGGATCATGCGGAACCGGCATCCTTTGCGCGAAGCCTTGATTACAGCCTGATCCGGCTGAATACGGATTATATCGACCTGTATCTTCTGCACTGGCGGGAGAACGTTGACCTTCCGTTTCTGGTGGATGCCATGCATGAAGCGCAGCGGCAGGGAAAGATCCGTCACTGGGGTGTCTCCAACTTTACGATCGAGGATATGAAGGATCTGTTTGCGGCGGGCGGAACCGACTGTTTCTGTGATCAGATCTTCTATACGCTGTATGAGCGCGGGGCGGAATATGATCTGGTTCCGTTTCTGAAAGAACACGACATCCTGCCGATGTCCTATTCTTCGCTTGGCTCGAATTATTACAGCCATCCGGATGTGCACAACAACAGGACAATCATGAACGCATGCCGGGAGTATGGCATTGCGCCGGAAGCGTATATGTTAAGCATGAATGTTGCGGCCGGTTTTGCGGCGCTGTTCACCACATCCTCGCTTTCCCACCTGCAGGATAACCTTGCGGAAGTCAGTGACGAAACCTGTGCGGCATTGAAACCGGTATTTGACCGGGAGTTCCCGGCGCCGGATCATGCGGTCCCGCTGGTAAAAATCTGAGCGCATCATCAACCGAGCAGACAGGGCATCCGTTGGATGCCTTTTTTGTCTCTGACGGAAAAAAAGAGGACCTCAGTCCTCCTGTGTAAATGCGATACGGCGGTATTCCTGATGATGATCATCATAGATGATGAATTCGGACTCTGTAAGCACACCGTAACTCTTTGGATGGCCTTCCTTCGGAAAGGTGATACTGCCGGGGTTCAACGTATAAACGCCGTCCCGCAGTCCGGTGTCGGGAATGTGGGTATGGCCGTACAGGAAAATA
>JAFOLE010000280.1 GCA_017419465.1 Solobacterium sp.
CAGAATCGTATTGTCAAAAAACATCTGGGTGGTCAGAAAATCACAGCCGGCTTCCACTTTCTGACGCAGATGCAGAAGGTCTTCCTTCATCGTATCGCTTTCCGGATGTCCTTCCGGATAGCAGGCACCGCCGATGCAGAGGTCGGACCGTTCCCGGATAAAGCGGATCAGATCATCCGCATGTTCAAAGTCATGACAGGTGCGGCCGCCTTCGGGAATGTCGCCGCGCAGCGCCATAATGTTATGAATGCCGCGGCTCTCATATTCTTCCAGCATGCGTTCGACATCCGCTTTCGATGCGGCAACGCAGGTCAGATGCGGCAGGACCGGGACACCGGAATCATTCTGAATCGTATCCGCAAGTTCCATGGTGATACCGGCGGTCGTCCCGCCGGCTCCGTAGGTCACACTGATAAAATCAGGTTTCAGTTCGGCGATCTTCTCCACGGTCTGTCTGACCGTTTCAAATCCGGATGCTTTCTTCGGCGGAAATACTTCAATCGAGAAGGTAATTCCGTCCTTGTTCAGTAAGTCGCGAATCTTCATAGGCGCACCTCATTAATTACTTATCTTTAATAGTATCGGAAATCTCTCCAACTTACCGAAAAAAATAACCGGAGTTTTCGCGGCGGAAAACACGAATGCGGATATACTGTATAGGGTAACTGCACGATGGAAAACGGGAAAGCACTGGTATTTGATATCAAACGCTTTGCGGTTCATGACGGATCCGGAATCCGTACAACCGTCTTTTTCAAAGGCTGCGGAATGCGCTGCCGCTGGTGTCAGAACCCGGAAGGACTTGAACCGAAACAGAATGCGGTCTGGCTGGAAAACACCTGCCTGCACTGCGGCACGTGCGCAGCGAACGCCCTGCCGGGACAGATGGAATTTACGGACGGCAGTCCCCGTCTGAACCATGCGTATGCCGGGTCTTTTGATAATCTGATTCATGCATGTCCGTCCGGTGCCATCCGCTATGACAGCCGGTATTACACGGTGGAGGAGCTGATGGCGGAGATCCGTAAGGATGAGGTATTCTTCCGCCATGGCGGCGGCGTGACGTTTTCCGGCGGGGAACCGCTCCTGCATGGCCCTGTGCTTGTCGAATGTCTGAAGCGTTGCAGAGAAGAAGGAATTCGTACCGCGATTGAAAGCGCGCTGTATGCGGATACGGAGACGCTGAAACAGGTGATTCCGCTTGTGGATGAATTCTTTGCGGATTTCAAATGTGCCGATCCTGAGCGGCACCGGGAAATCACCGGTGTTTCCAATGAACGGATCAAAGAACATCTGAAACTGGTGCTGCATGACGCATCAAGTGTGACGATCCGGACACCGCTGATTCCAGACTATACCGCGTCAATTGAAAATATTTCGGCGATTGCGGCGTTCCTTGCGGAACAGAAACCGGATGTGCATTATGAACTTTTGAATTACAATGAACTCGCACCGGCCAAATATCCGATGACCGGAAAGGTCTATGAGCCGGGACAGAAGAAGCGGTTTTCGGAAGCGGAAATGGAGAACTTCCAGAATGCCGCACGAAACCAGGGACTGATCAATGTAAGCTGAGGAGGAGAAAAAGCTCATGAAATTACTTGTGGATACAGCAGATCTCAATGAGATCAAAGAGGCAGTGGAATTTCTGCCGATCGACGGCGTGACATGCAATCCGTCGATTGTGAAGAAGAGTGCACCGGCAGAGTTCTTCCCGCATGTACGGAAGATGCGGGAGATCATCGGACCGGAGCGCACCCTGCATGTACAGGTTGTGGCAAAGGACAGCGAAACCCAGCTGAAAGAGGCGGAGCGCCTGTTTAAAGAAGTGGATGAGAATGTCTATATCAAGGTTCCGGTAACGCTCGAAGGAATCAAGACGATCAAGGCGCTGCGCGCAGCCGGAAAGAATGTGACTGCGACAGCGGTGTATGACCTCATGCAGGCATATATGGCAATGCATGCCGGCGCGCAGTACATTGCGGTTTACTACAACCGTGTTGTCTCGATGGGCGGCGATGCGAATGATCTGATCCGCAAGGCGGAAGAGCGCATTGCGATCGATGACTATGACTCCATGGTCCTCGGCGCAAGCTTCCACAGTGTCGGCCAGGTCCGTGACTGCATCTCTTCCGGTGCCGGTTCACTGACCGTACCGTATGCACTGCTTAAGGCAACCTACACCAACCGCAACATCAGCGGGGCAGTCGATGACTTCACCGCCGACTGGGAATCCCTGTACGGCAAGGATTCCAACCTTCTGACCGTAAAATAAGAAGACATAACAAAACCGTGTCCGTTCATTCACGTACAGTGTATTCACAGGACACGGTTTTTCTGCGGCTTACAGGTTATAGAGTGCAGTGTATTTTTCTTCAAGATAATTCAGGAAGTAATCCGGATCGAACGGTTCGCCGGTTGCCTTCCGCATGATCTCATCCGCATTCAGGCGGGCGCCGTATTTCTGGACATGTTCTTTGAGCCAGGCGATGCAGTCGGTGTAACGGCCGTTTCGAAGGGCGTCATCCACATCGATATCCTTCTTCATCGCATGGAAGAACTGCGCCGCAAATGCGCTGCCGAGGGCGTAGGTCGGGAAGTATCCGAAACTGCCGTCAGACCAGTGGACGTCCTGCAGGATGCCTTCGGACGGG
>JAFOLE010000281.1 GCA_017419465.1 Solobacterium sp.
CAAACTGTGAAGTCGTCGGCGCACACATGATGCAGCTCTGATGGATCTTCGTCATCGCCGCAATCAGTTCCTTCGGACCGCAGGCAAAGCCAAGCCGCCAGCCGGTCATCGAGAAGGTCTTGGAGAATCCGCCGACCACAATGGTCCGCTCCTTCATGCCTTCAAATGCCGCAATGGATTCGTGTTTCATACCGTAAACAAGCTCTGCGTAGATTTCATCGGACAGAATCGTCACATTGGTATCCCGCAGGACTTCCGCAATCGCCTCGAGATCTTCATGGCGAAGCGCAGCACCGGTCGGGTTGTTCGGAAAGCCGAGCACAAGGATCTTGGTCTTCGGCGTCAGGACCGCTTTGATCTGTTCCGCTGTGATCCGGAAATCATTTTCCTCAAGGCACGCCACATGCACGGGAACCCCATGTGTAAGCGTGGTGATCGGCTCGTAGCTGACATAGCACGGTTCCGGAATAATGACTTCATCCCCCGGCTCCACCAGTGCCCGGATGGCAAGATCGATCGCCTCGGATCCGCCTACCGTGACAAGGGTTTCATTCAGCTCATAGGAAAGATCAAACTTCCGCTTCATGTATTCACAGATCGCTTCACGCAGTTCTTTCAGACCGGAGTTGGCTGTGTACTTGGTGCGGCCGATTTCCAGCGAATGGATTGCCGCATCGCGGATATCCCATGGTGTCTGAAAATCCGGCTCACCGACACCGAGTGAAATACATTCCGGCATCTCCGCCGCAAGATCAAAGAACTTCCGGATTCCGGAGGGTCTCATTTTTACGGCAGATTCAGATAACAGCTTGTTATAATCCATATTTTTTACACCTTGCCCTTTATTATACACATTACTTCCCTGCATGAAACAGACTGTTCCGTCAGTGGCATCCGCTGATTTCATCATGCCGGATGCCATCCTTCAGAAAAAAGTACCGCAGCACTTTTCCTTTGAATCTGTTATCGCGGTTTGTGAAACAGCGAGACCGCATTGAGCAGAATGGACCCGCCGGTACATACCCACAGGCTCCTACTTACAGAGGGCATGATATCCATCAGACCGCCCCAGTCTTCCCGGACCACCCTTGCGGCGCCGTCCGCATAGAACGCACACAGCGTCAGGGCGGTCAGTGACAGGCTGATAAACCGGAACCATGCCGCATCCTTCCCGCGCATGGACGCAGACACATTCCATACCGCAAATACCGCCGCGCCGATACCGAACACCAGCCACATATCAGTAATCCCTCCTTACACATGCCGTTCACCGGGTATATACTCCGATTCTTCCGGCAGATCAGGAGCCGGGTTTTACTTCGATCTGTACCGTTCCGGATGCTTTTTCAAGACAGGTTGCCCGGATCATGTAGCTTCCCGCCGTCATTTCTGCGGATGCGGACTCCCCCGGTTTCAGGTTCGCCGTGAGGATCGGATCCCCCTCCGGTACAGCGACTTCTTCGATGCTCTGTTCCTCCGGCTGCGCAAAGAGTTCCACACGGACCTCACCCTTTGTGAGTTCGGACGTAACCGTGACCGTTTCGCCTTCTTCGACTTCCAGTCCGCCGGACATAAACATGTCGCCTTTGTCGGCATTTTCCGCTGAGATCACCATCTTCTTCGGTGTGTTATCAATGACGCCGAATTCTGACTTCCCGCATCCCGCAAGCATCATTGCGGACAATGCCAGTACGGCGATTCTGAATAACGTTTCCCTGTTTTTCATTCTGTTTCTTTTATCCCTTCACTGCCTATTATATGTCATCCGGATATTCTATTCTTCTGAAAAAGGGAGGCCGCACCCTCCCTGATTTCATGATTCTCTGTCTGGAATATCCGTTTAACTCATTGCCGTGATTATTTCCGGAGTGCCGCAACAGTATATTCACTGCAGCTGTCGCATTCATATACCGCCTCGCGGTTTCCGAACGGTCCCGGCTGATATTTCCAGAACCGGAGTTTACCCCAGCCGCAGTCCCGGCATGTGGTGCCTTCCAGAAGGTGTGCTTCCGTATCGATGTGGCCAAACCGTTCATAATCGGCATAATACTCTTCTTCTGTTTTCCCGCCGCTGACTGTTTCCAGCTTCTCCGGACAGATTGTTTCCTTCTCCTTCAGTTCCGTGGTTACCCTCCTTCACTGTATGCAAATACAGATGATTCACTACTCTTAGTGATCGAAAGAAACGCGGACAGTCCGCAAAGGAAACGCGGAACCGGCTTCTTCTCCGGGAAAAGAAAAGATATGCGGCGCATATCTCTTCTGCTGTTCAGTCTTCGCGGGTCAGATCGGTGAATTCCGCCTGCACAAGCTCCGCCAGAGCCTGCGGATTCACCTCCACCTGCATCCCGACCTTTCCGCCCGATACGCAGATCGTATCGAACAGCACGGCGGTCTCGTCAATAAATGTCCGGAACAGTTTCTTCATTCCGACCGGCGAACAGCCGCCATGGATGTATCCGGTCAGTCCGAACAGTTCTTTCTGATGGATCATCTCCACCGATTTGACGCCGGCTGCCCGGGCGGCTTTTTTAAGATCCAGCTTTGCCTTCACCGGAACGCAGAATACATAGTGATTCCGGTCATCAGCGACGGTAACGAGTGTCTTGAATACCGCATCGGGATCCTGACCGCATTTCTGTGCGACAGAAACGCCGTCGATCTGTCCGTCTTCGGTGTCGTAGGTATGCACTTCATACGGCACGCCGGCTGTCTCCAGCTGGCGCATCGCGTTGGTCTTTGTTTCCTTTGTCTTCGCCATATCACTCACTCAGAAGGATCCGGTCGTTGTCGAATTCCTTTCCTGCCTGTTCCCTGAACATCCGCATCAGATCCTGGATCGTAAGATCCTTCCGGTCCTCGCCGGTGATGTCGACGACGATATGTCCGTTTGCCATCATCAGGGTGCGGTTTCCGATACTGACGGCCTGTTTCAGGTTATGGGTAACCATCAGACAGGTTGTGTTGTTTTCCTGTGTGATCTGCTTGGTAAGATCCATGATCTTTTCTGCGGCCTGGGGATCCAGAGCTGCGGTATGTTCATCCAGCAGAAGGATTTTCGGCGGCACCAGGGTTGCCATCAACAGCGTCAGTGCCTGGCGCTGTCCGCCGGAGAGTGTGCCGACCGGCGTATTCATCCGGTCCTCCAGTCCCATATCCAGCATCTTCAGCTTTTCCCGGAACAGCTCGCGTTCTTTCTTTGTAATGCGGCTGAACGGGTTCGTGTTCTTCTCCGCCCGCAGATAGGCAAGCGCAAGATTTTCCATGATCGTCATGTGCGGCGCGGTGCCCTTCAGCGGGTCCTGAAACATCCGGCCGATATACTTGGAGCGGACATAGTCCGGCTCAAAGGTAATGTTCTTTCCGTCCAGAAGGATCCGGCCGCTGTCCGCAAGGAAGACACCGGAAATTGCGTTGAACAGCGTGCTCTTGCCCGCACCGTTGGAACCGACAACCGTGATGAAATCGCCATCATTAACCGTCAGGGACAGACCGTCCAGCGCCACCTTTTCATTTACGGTTCCGGGATTGAACACTTTGGAAATACTCTGTATCTCAAGCATCCTGTTTCAGCTCCCTTCTCGCCCTTCCGCGAACCGCAAGGGATTCCCGGATGGAAGGCGCCGCAATTGCGGCCGCAACGATGACTGCCGTCATCAGTTTCAGTCCTTCGATCGGAATGATCCGTGTCTGAAGAACCACCGCATAAATGAAACGGTAGATGATATTTCCCACAAGGCATGCAAGAATGTTCCGGCCGATGGAACGGCGTCCGTTCAGTACGGTTTCACCGATGATCAGTGTCGCAAGGCCGATGACCACAATACCGGTGCCGGCGTTGATATCAGCGCTCTTCTGAAGCTGTCCGGCAATCGCACCGGAAAGCGCGGTAAAGCAGTTGGCAAACGTCAGACCAACGGTGATCATGAACTTCGGGTTGATCGAGGATGCACTGACCATGTCCTTGTTGTCGCCGGTGGCACGGATGGAAAGACCGAGCCGTGTGCGCAGGAACTGCCGCATGATGACCATGCATACAAGGGCAATCAGGGCCGTCAGGATGATCGCATACCAGCTTCCGCTGATACCGAGTGCACGGAACCGTGTAAAGATGGTCTCCTGCTTGATCAGACTGACATTGGAACTCCAGCCCATTGCCATCAGGTTGATCGTATAAAGGCCGGTATTCGTGATAATACCGGCAATGATGGACGGAACGCCGAGCCATGTCTGAAGGAATGCCGTGACAAAGCCGGCGCAGGCGCCCGCAAGAACCGCAAGCACAAGACCCATGAGCGGATAGCCGGCTGCGGCCGTCGATACCGAAACCGCCATGCCGAGGACAAAACATCCGTCCGTTGTAAGGTCCGCAATGTCAAGAACCCGGTAGCTCAGGAACAATGCCAGAGCTACCAGGCTGTAGATACATCCGAGTGATAAAGCTGTTTGTGCAATATGAAGCATCTGTTTCTCCGATCAGTTGATTAATCTTCTGTTGTGACAACTTCAACCAGTTCTCCGAAATCCGCAAGAACCTTGTAATCAAATCCGATTGCCTCGGCGGTTTCCGTATTGACGGTAACGATGCCGCCGTCCATCAGATAGTAGTCTTCCATGTCCGCCATGCCCTTGGTCATTGCGTCATAGGCAAGATCTGCGGTCTTTTTGCCGAGGTCGGTGTAGTTGACACCGCAGGTGGCAAACGCACCGTTGCGGACGAAGCTGTCTGCGCCGGTGAAGTGCGGAATGCCTGCCTCTGCGAACATCGGCGCAATTGCAAGCTCTGCCGCCATGATGACATTGTCCGTCGGAGTGAAGATGGCGTCAACACCCGCGCCGACAAGGGCAGATGCGGCCTGAATGACTTCGTCATTGGTATTTCCGTTTGCCTCAATGTATTCCACACCGTTTTCATCGAGGTACTTCTTGGCCTCTTCGATCGGCTTTGCGGAGTTGGCTTCGGACTTGGAATACAGCAGACCCACTTTCTTCATCGGGGTATTGCGTGTGAACATCATCTGCATGATCTGTTCGGTATTGAGCGCATCACTGGTTCCGCTGACATAGTCGATACCGGTGAGTTCTGCGGCTTCCGGATCGGAGATCGCCGCATAGATGACCGGGGTCTTTGTGTCGGACGCTGCGGCAGTCATGGTCTGCGCCGCAAGAGTTGCGATCGGGATAATGACATCCACATCATCCGCAATGGCCTGGGAGCCGATCTGCTGGAGTGTGGTCTGGTCATTCTGACCGGAATAGATTTCACCGTAGTCGATGACGACGCCGTTCTTTTCTGCCAGGGCATCGAGCTCTGCGGCGATCGCATTGGCAATCTCATCCAGGGATGCGTGGTCCAGCTGTTTGACGATTGCGACTTTATACGTTGTTTTTTCTTCCGTTCCGGCATTTCCGGCAGGTTCTGCCGGTGCTCCGGCGGAAGTGTCTGTTCCGCATGCGGCCAGTGTGAGCGCGAGTACCGCTGCGACTGCTGATTCCATCATTCCTGTTGTTTTCATATTCTTTCCTCCTGTCCGGGTGGCAGATGAATCTCAGAATTGCCTTCTTCTGAGAATAAAAAACTCCTGTCCTACATGGGACAGGAGTTGATCAGACTACTGCGATACCACCCAACTTGATGTTTCCGGTTTATCAGAAACATCCGCTCGCTTTGCGCACCATCATACGCATCTGATTGATAACGGGTGAGAATCCCGTCCTTCCTACTTGGTTTCCCGTTCAGTCGGCCCTGATGAAGTCCATTCCGCCGGTTTCCGCCTGTCCCCTTTCCACCATCCGGGAACTCTCTTGAAGCCTCATTCCGACATACTCGTCTTCGTCTTCGGTTTTTGTATGAACAAATTATTTCCGATTTCCCCCGTTCCGTCAATAAAGAATCTGCGTTGTTTTTCACTTTTGTTTCAGAAAATGTGCATCAATTTGAAAACAGTTTCACTAAATGCCGAATATATCGATTATAATAATCTGGTTTTATAATACTAATTATTCAGATTATGAAGGAGGACGTACTGATGTATCAGATCATCCGCAGACGGGAACTGAATTCCTCTGTCACCGAAATGGAAATTCTGGCTCCCCTTGTAGCGAAGAAAGCAAAACCCGGTCAGTTTATTATTCTGCGGGTCAACGACGAAGGCGAACGTATTCCTCTTACGATTGCCGGCGCAGATCCTGCAGAAGGCACTGTAAAAATCATTTTCCAGATTGTCGGTGCCACGACCATCCAGCTGAATCAGAAACAGGCCGGTGAATTCATTCAGGACTTCACCGGACCGCTCGGCAAGCCGACCGAAATCGAAGGCAGGAAAAAGGTATGTGTCATCGGCGGCGGTGTCGGCTGTGCAATTGCCATGCCGGTCGCGAAGGCACTGCACGAGCAGGGCACGGAAGTCACCAGCATCATCGGTTTCCGAAACAAGGATATCCTGATTCTGGAGGACGAGTTCCGTTCCTTCTCCGACAAGCTCATTGTCACAACCGATGACGGTTCCTACGGCTTCCACGGCAATGTCACGGTTCCGCTGAAGGAAATGCTTGAAAACGGCGAGACCTTTGATGAGATCATCACCATCGGACCGCTGATCATGATGAAGTTCGTCGTTGCGGCAGCGCGTCCGTTCAACGTTCCGGTCACGGTTTCCATGAACCCGATCATGATCGACGGAACCGGCATGTGCGGCGGATGCCGTCTCACCCTGACGGAAGACGGAAAGCGCGTTACGAAGTTCGCCTGTGTTGACGGCCCGGACTTCAACGGCTATGAAGTTGACTTTGATGAGGCAATGTCCCGCAACCGCATGTATATGAACTTTGAAGCGCACAAGCGCGATGAAGCATGCAATCTGATGAAGGAGGCACAGTAATGGCACTCGATCCGAAAAAACATGAAATGCCGACACAGGACCCGCAGGTCCGTGCACACAACTTCGATGAAGTTGCGCTCGGCTATGATGAGGCAACCGCAGTCGCAGAAGCAAGCCGCTGCCTCAACTGCAAAAACCAGCCCTGTGTTTCCGGCTGTCCGGTAAACATCCATATCCCTGATTTCCTGAAACAGGTCAGGGAAGGCAACTTTGAAGAAGCATACAAAATCATCACACAGACTTCTTCCCTTCCGGCAGTCTGCGGACGTGTCTGCCCGCAGGAGAGCCAGTGCGAATGCAAGTGCACGCTCGGCATCAAGTTTGAGCCGGTCGGCATCGGTCGTGTGGAACGCTTCGTGGCGGACTACCACAATGCCCACAGCACCGAACCCGCAAAGGCACCGGCATCCAACGGACATAAGGTAGCCGTCGTCGGCTCCGGTCCGAGCGGCCTCACCTGTGCGGGTGACCTTGCGAAGAAGGGTTATAAGGTAACGGTCTACGAAGCACTGCATAAGGCAGGCGGCGTTCTGGTCTACGGTATTCCGGAGTTCCGTCTTCCGAAGTCCATCGTTGCCAAGGAAGTTGAAACCTTAAAAGAACTCGGTGTTGATGTCGAAACCAACATCGTCATCGGTAAGACCCTTACCGTCGATGAACTGTTTGAAATGGGCTATGAGGCTGTATTCATCGGTTCCGGCGCAGGTCTGCCGAACTTCATGAACATTCCGGGCGAAGCACTCAAGGGCGTCTATTCCGCCAATGAATTCCTCACCCGTTCCAATCTCATGAAGTCCTACCTCGATGATCCGGTTACCCCGATCATGAAAGGCGGAAAAGTTGCGGTTGTCGGCGGCGGAAACGTCGCAATGGATGCCGCAAGAACGGCCCTGCGTCTTGGGGCGGAAAAGGTATACATCGTCTACCGCCGTTCCATGACGGAACTTCCGGCACGTAAGGAAGAAGTCGAGCACGCCCAGGAAGAAGGCATCGAATTCCTCCTCCTGCACAACCCGGTTGAGATCCTCGGATACAACAATCCGGACAACCCGCGTGATGAGCGCAACGGATTCGTTACCGGCATGAAGTGCATCAAGATGGAACTCGGCGAGCCGGATGAAAAAGGCAGACGGAGACCGGTACCGATCGAAGGCAGTGAATTTACCATCGATGTCGATACCGTCATCATGGCAATCGGCACTTCCCCGAACCCGCTGATCAAGAACACAACGGATGGTCTTGAGGTCAACAAGCGCGGCGGCATCATCGTCAACGAGGACGGACTTACCTCCCGCAACGGTGTATACGCAGGCGGCGATGCGGTAACCGGTGCAGCAACCGTTATCTCCGCAATGGGCGCCGGCAAGCTTGCGGCCAGGAG
>JAFOLE010000282.1 GCA_017419465.1 Solobacterium sp.
AGGTGGTAGAGCAACTGACTTTTAATCAGTGGGTCGAGAGTTCGAGTCTCTTCCGAGTCACGAATGCAGATGTAGTTCAATGGTAGAACGGCAGCCTTCCAAGCTGCATACGGGGGTCCGATTCCCCTCATCTGCTCCATTTGAAAAATCGAACGGCTGAGATGCCGTTTTCTTTTTTGTCCATGCGGAAAGCGTGCGATAATACTGATTGAACAGGAGGATTCGTAACGATGGCAGTACTTGACATTATGGATATCTATAACGATGCCAGGAAGAAAGGTCTCCGCGCGATGCGTGCCGCACAGGCGGAGGGAACCTATCCTTATCTGCCTGCCCTCGATGAAATGCTTGGCGCAGAAGGCGAACGCCTTTCGAAGAAGAACCTCGGCGTAAAGGAAATTCCGCTTGATATGGTTGTCGGCACAAAGACAAAGGGCCGTCAGAATTCCTTTGCGTGCAATTTCATGCCGATCCTTGAATTTGATACGGAGTTCGGCACGAAGTGGGGCAAGGTCTATAACTACCACATGGAAGTCGGCATCAGTGATCCGATCAAGTGTTATGAATATATGAAGAAGTTCTATGTGCTTGAGGGAAACAAGCGTGTTTCCGTACTCAAGTCACTGGACATGCCTTCCGTGGATGCGGAAGTGATCCGGATCATGCCGGAGCGGACCGATGAGAGGGATGTGCAGCTCTACTATGAGTTTGTCGATTTCTATAACCTGTGTCCGGTCTATGAGGTGGATTTCTCCCATCCCGGCGGATACAAGAAATTCGTGGAACTGCTCGGACTTTCTGAAACAGAGCCGTGGCCGGAAGATACCGTCCGGATGGTAGAGGCGGGATATTACCGCTTCAAGCGCGTCTTTGACGCCAAATTTCCCAACGGAATCAAAGACCTCACCATGGCGGAAGCGCTGCTGGTCTATCTGTCCGTGTACAGTATGGAAAGCATTTTCGATCAGCCGCGTCCGGTCATCGAACGGCGGATTGAACGTCTGACGGAAGAGTTCTACTCGCAGGTCAATGAAGAGAATATCGCCCTGCAGAAAGCACCGGCGCCCCATGCGGAGGCAAACCGCGGCTTCTTCGCAAATTTCTTCAGTGCACCGGTTGCCTACAGCGAGCGCCATCCGCTCAAGGCGGCGTTCCTGTATACCAAGACACCGGAAACCTCATCCTGGATCAATGACCAGGAAATCGGACGTATTTATCTGAATCACCGGTTTGAAGGGCTGATCGAGACCAAGGCGTATTTCAACTGCGACGATGATGCCTCGATCAAGACCGCGATCACCGATGCGGCGGAATCGGGTGCCGAGCTGATCGTCACCGCCTCCCCGGCTATGATGCCGCGGACGGTACGTGCCGCAATTCACTACGACAAGATCCGCTTTCTGAATCTGTCGCTGAATCTCTCGCACAAGAAGGTCCGCACCTACTATGCAAGAATGTATGAGGCAAAGTTCCTGATGGGCGCCCTTGCGGCTTCCTATGCCTCGGATCATAAGATCGGTTATCTTGCGGATAATCCGATCTACGGTGATATCGCAAGAATCAACGCCTTTGCGAGCGGCGCCGCAATCGTTGACCCGGAGATAAAGGTTTATCTCGAATGGTCGACGATCAAGGGCAACGACTGGCGCAAGTCCTTCAGGGAAAAGGGTATCTCCGTCATTTCCGGACCGGATTATGCATCCTTTGCGGGCAATTACACCGAACAGGGCGTCTTCCGCTGGGATGAAAACGGGGAAGTCATCAACCTTGCCTCACCGCTCTTCAACTGGGGCAAATATTACGAACTGATCGTCGATTCCATTATCAAGGGCACGTATGACGATGATCCGTCGGTCCGTGCCAACCAGGCGATCAACTACTGGTACGGTATCTCTGCCGGTGTCGTGGATATCTCGGTTTCCGAACAGGTATCCTACTATACCCGCAAGCTGCTCGGCATTCTCAAGCATGGTCTCAAGCGCGGTTCCATCGAACCGTTTGCGGGCGAAATCCACAGCCAGCACCGCCTGATTCAGGACAAGGACGCAAAGGTGCTCAGTGACGATGAAATCATCCGGATGAACTGGCTGAATGACAATGTCATCGGTTCAATTCCGCAGAAGGAATCCCTGGATGAAGACACGAAGGACATTGTCGAGGTAAGCGGCGTAAACAGCGACATGCAGAAAGCCGCAAAGGTAGAGTAAAAGGTAGAAGAATGAATATTCTCGCGCTGGCAGATACAGAGCTTCAGAATCTGTATGATTACTACAACCCCCGCAGGGCGGAAGGAGCCGACCTGATCATTTCGTGCGGGGATCTGAACGCAAAGTATCTGGAATTTCTGACGACTGTCGTAAACAGACCGCTGCTTTACATCAACGGAAATCACGATACGCAGTATAAGGAACATGCGCCGGAGGGCTGTATCAGTATTGAGGATATGGTCTATGAATACAAAGGCCTGCGGATCGCGGGACTTGGCGGCTCCTACAAATACAAACCGACCGGAAAGCCGTACATGTATACGGAGAAACAGATGGCATGGCGGATCCGGCGTCTGCGCTCCTGGATCAGGGCCTATGAGGGCATCGATATTCTGGTGACGCATGCGCCTGCGGAAGGGTATGGCGATCTGGATGATCTGCCGCACTGGGGGTTTGCCTGCTTCAATGATCTGCTTGCGGAATACAAACCGAAGCTGATGCTTTACGGACACGTTCATAAGGAGTATGGTGATTTTCAGCGCGAGATCGTGCACGAAAGCGGCACGAAACTGATAAACTGCTATGGCAGCGTTATGATACCGTTTGAGGATGATATGATTACAGAGCGCTCCGCAGCCGCAAAGCGCAGAATCAGACTGCTCAAATGGTTAAACAGCAGAGGGGAATAACAGGATATGCATCGTAAGACATGGATGGAAATTGATCTGGACGCCGTTGAGGCAAATGTCCGGACCGCAAAGGAGAGATCCGGAAAAAAGATAATCGCCGTGGTAAAGGCAGACGGATACGGTCTCGGTGACCTTGCGGTCGCAAATGCCGCAGTCGCGGCAGGCGCAGAGATGCTGGCGGTTTCCTCCTGCGATGAGGCAATGATCCTCAGAAATAAAGGCTACCGCGGGGATGTGCTGATTCTCGGACATACCGACGCGGAAGACCTTGCACGAATGATCCGGCAGAAGATCGCGGTTCCGGCGTATTCCGCGCTGTGGGTAAAGAATGCGATTGAAGCGGGCTGCCGCGGCCTGCGTGTGCATATCAAGGTCGATACCGGCATGAACCGGATCGGCTTCAAGGACAACGCGGAGATCCGTCAGGCAATTCATGACCTCACGGAAGCTGGTGCGGAAGTGGAAGGCATCTTTACGCACTTTGCCTGCGCGGATACGGATCCCGAATTTACGACGGTTCAGTTTGAACGGTTCCGTAAGGCAGTGGAGGAAGCGGATCATTCCTTCCGCTGGATCCATTGTGATAACTCGGAGGCGACGCTTTCCTTTAAGGATGATCTTTCCAATGCCTGCCGCTTCGGAATCGGGATGTACGGAATTTCCGACACTTATAAGGGACTGAAACATGCGGTATCGCTGTGGTCGGAGATCTTCCTGGTGAAACAGGTTCCTGCCGGGGAAACGATCGGTTACGGCGCAACCTACCGCACCGAAGCACCGGAGTGGATCGCCACGATGCCGATCGGCTATGCGGACGGTCTGGTCCGCAAGAATCAGGGCAGAACCGTCTATATCGACGGAGAATACGTACCGATCGTCGGCCGTGTATGCATGGACCAGACGATGATCAAACTTCCCCGTCCGATGGCGGAGGGCACGAAGGTCGAACTGTTCGGCCCGCATCTCTCCCTTGAGGCAATGGCCGAAGACCTCGGTACGATTCCCTATGAAATCATCTGTCTGATCTCTGAGCGTGTCACCCGGATCTATACCCGGAACGGTAAGCAGGTGGATGAGTTCAACGGACGGGTGATCGAATCCAAATACAACCCGGAAGGGGAATAAACAACAGGACAGCGTATGCTGTCTTTTCTTATAATCGTGATGAAAGATTTTTCAGAAAAATTGAGAGAAAATGTTTTCAGCACATGCTATCATAATACAAATACAGGAGGAAGCCCATGTCCCGCTATATGAATCCGAGCTATCGGTCACTGAAGCCGTACGTTCCCGGGGAGATCCCGCGGGACAGAACCTTCATCAAACTGAATACGAATGAATCGCCGTATCCGCCGTCTCCCGGCGTTATCGCGGCTTTTACTGCGGACAACGCAAAACTGCAGCGGCTGTACAGCGATCCTGCCAGTATCGATCTTGACCGGGCGATCGCCGGCGCCGTCCGGGTGCGTCAGGAAAACATCATGGCGACCGGCGGCAGTGATGAAGTGCTTGAGCTTGCCTTTATGGCCTATGCCGCAGACGGCATTGCCTTTGCGGATGAGACCTACGGGTTTTACCGTGTGCTTGCCGACCTGCATGATCTCGACACACGCATCATTCCGCTGCGGGATGATTTTTCATTGAATCCGGAAGATTATTACAACCTTGGCAGGATGATCGTCATTGCCAACCCGAATGCGCCGACCGGTCTGTATCTCAAGCCGGATGTGATCGAAGACATCGTTCGCCATAATCCCGACCATGTGGTGGTGATTGATGAGGCGTATGTGGATTTCGGCAACGAGTCCGTCATTCCTCTTATTCATAAATATGACAACCTGCTTGTGACGCAGACCTTCTCGAAGTCCCGCAGTCTTGCGGGAGCCCGGATCGGCTTTGCGGCAGGAAATGCGGCGCTGATCGAAGATCTCGAGCGGCTGCGCAATTCGCGCAACCCGTATGACATCTCCCGACAGTCCCAGCTTGCGGGCGTAAAAGCGGTGGAGGATGCGGCCTATTACCGTGACCTCTGTGTCCGCATTGTGCGCACCCGGGAATGGACGATGCGCCAGCTGAAAGCACTTGGCTTTACCGGAACGGACAGCTGTGCGAACTTTGTGTTTGTGAAACATCCGGATTTCCCGGGTGAAGTCATTGCGCAGAAACTGCGGGAGAAGGGATTCCTGATCCGGCATTTCAATAAGGAACGTATCAAAGATTACAACCGCATCACTATCGGAACCGAGGAAGAAATGGAAGCGCTCGTGGAAGCGCTCAGGGAGATAACCGGCCATGACAAGAACAGCTGAACTTAAACGCACGACTGCGGAAACGGATATTTATGTGTCTGTGGATCTTGACGGAAACGGCGAGACATCGATCGCTTCCGGCATCGGATTCCTCGATCACATGCTTGTGCTTCTTTCCCGCCACTCCGGCATTTCAATGACCGTTACCTGTAACGGCGATACCGAGGTGGATGATCACCACAGCACGGAGGATATCGGAATCGCACTCGGAACCGTGGTCAGGGAAGCGCTTGGCGACAAGAAGGGCATCCGCCGGTACGGAACGATGATCCTGCCGATGGATGAGGCGCTTGTCATTGCGGCGCTGGATATCTCCGGCCGCGGCGGACTTTACTATGATGTGCCGTTCCTGACGGAAAAGATCGGCACCTTTGATACGGAACTGGTTGAGGAATTCATGCATTCCTTTGCCATGAATGCAGGGATCACCCTGCATCTGCGCAAGCTTGCCGGAACCAACAGTCACCATGTCGCAGAGGCATGCTTTAAGGGACTGGGCCGTGCATTGCGCGAAGCGGTATCCATGGACGAGCGCTTTAAGGACAGCGTGCCGTCCACCAAGGGGGTTTTATGAGTCTTGAAGTACGGCTGAACCGGCTGTTTGAAACCTACGGCTACCGCCGATTCAAAATGTCCAAATTTGAAGAGTACGACCTGTATGCGGAAAATCGTGATTTTCTGACCAGCAGCCAGGTCATTACCTTTAATGATCTCGACGGAAAGCTGCTTGCGCTCAAGCCGGACATCACGCTCTCCATCATCAAGGGCACCGCGGAGCCGCGCAAGGTTTATTACAACGAGATGGTTTACCGTGTACGGGACCGCCACTACCGCGAAATTCCGCAGGCCGGCGTCGAGTGCATCGGAACGATCGATCCGTATCTCGAATCCGAAGTCATCGCGCTTGCGGCGAAGGCACTGGAAGCGGTGGATGAAGACTATATTCTGCGCATCTCCGACATCGGATTTATCCGCACCTATCTCGAAGCGCAGAAGGTGAAGGAAACCTATCATCCGTTTATCATCGATGCGATGGCCGGAAAAAATGCGGACTATATGAAACAGCTTGCGGCGAAGGGCATCCTGACGGAAACACAGAAGGATGTGCTGGCAGGACTCGTGGAACTGTACCTGCCGCTGAAGAAGGGCATCAAGGAAGTGCGCCGCATGGTCAGCGCACCGTCCTGTACGGCACTGCTCGATCATCTGGATGAACTGTGTTCCATTCTCGGCGGATTCGGTGTGCTGGATCATATCTACCTGGATCTTTCCCTGATGAATTCCATGGATTATTACAACGGCGTTGTGTTTCAGGGTGCCGTCAGTGACATTCCGTTCACGGTGCTTTCCGGCGGACGTTATGACCGGCTTCCGGAGAAGATGGGTAAACCGTTCGGAGCGATCGGCTTTGCGGTCTATATGGACGTTGTGGAAAACCGCCGCCGTTCCTCAAAGCACTATGACGGTGACATTCTGATCACCTATACGGACCGTGATCGTGCGTCCATGCTCGCAAAGACCGTCAGTGCGCTCTGCGCAGCCGGGTACCGTGTGCGTGCGGTACGGGCAGGCGATGAAGCCGACGCGACACGCTGGAAGAAGGTACTGACTCTGAAAGAGGCGAAGAAGGAGGCGGGCGTATGATCAACGTAGCACTTCCGAAGGGAAGACTCGGCGACAAGGTTTATGAAAAGCTTGCGGCTGCGGGTTATGAATGCCCGGAGCTGCTGGATAAGAAATCCCGCCGCCTGGTATTTGAAAATAAGGAAAAAGGCGTGCGCTACTTCAGCGTAAAGCCGACGGATGTCGCGGTATATGTCGAGCGCGGCGCTGCCGATGTCGGCATTGCCGGAAAGGATATCCTGCTGGAATATGCGCCGGATGTCTATGAACTGCTGGATCTTGGCATCGGAGTATGCCGGATGTGCATTGCCGGCTATCCGGATTTCTATGATGATACGGACCGCCCGCTGCGCGTTGCGACAAAGTTTCCGACGATCGCGCGTGCGTACTATGAAGGAAAGGGCCGCGATATCGATATCATCAAGCTTCACGGTTCCATTGAACTGGCGCCGATCCTGGAGCTGTCCGATGTTATCTGCGATATCGTTGAGACCGGAAGCACATTGAAGGAAAACAATCTGGTCGTACTCGAAGAAGTCGAGCCGATCAGTGCCCGCTTTATTGCCAACCGTATTTCCTGGCAGTTCAAGCATGAAGAAATCATGGCAATGAAACATGCGCTGGAAGCGCAGATGGAGGAAACACGATGATCCGAATTTATGACGGTAAGGATATCCGCGATGAAGAGATTTTTGCGCGCAGCGAAGAACAGGCCAATGTGGCCCCGGCTGTTGCCGCAATCATTACGGATGTAAGAGAAAACAAGGATAAGGCGCTGTTTGCCTATACCGAAAAGTTTGATCATGTCTCGCTTTCCTCTCTGCTGGTCAGTGAACAGGAGATCGAGGAAGCGGTGGAATCCGTGGATCCGCTTCTGCTGGAAGTGATGAGTGAAGCGGCGCAGAATATTGCGGCCTACCACGAAAAACAGATTCGGCATGACTTTTCCATGATGGAAAAGGAAGGTGTGGTCCTGGGACAGCGGGTGCTTCCGCTGGAACGGGTCGGTGTCTATGTGCCGGGCGGCACCGCAGCCTATCCGAGCACGGTTCTGATGGATACTGTTCCGGCCCGTCTTGCCGGGGTGAAGGAAATCATCATGGTTACACCGCCCTCCAAAGACGGAACGATCAGTCCGAATATTCTTGCGGCGGCCTATATCGCCGGCATCACCCGTATCTATAAGGTCGGCGGTGCCCAGGCGGTTGCGGCACTGGCTTACGGAACCGAATCGATTCCTGCCGTGGACAAGATCGTCGGCCCGGGAAATGCCTATGTCGCGGAGGCGAAGAAACAGGTATTCGGCCAGGTCGGCATCGACATGGTCGCCGGTCCGAGTGAAGTTCTGATCATCGCCGACGGAAAATCCAACCCCCGCTATGTGGCGGCGGATCTGCTTTCCCAGGCAGAACATGACCGCATGGCATCTGCCGTGCTGATCACTGATTCGATGGAACTTGCAAAGCAGGTCCAGGCGGAAATCGAAACCCAGTTAAGCACACTGGAGCGCGAGGCAATTGCCCGTCCCTCCATTGACAATAACGGAAAGATCATTGTGACAAATGA
>JAFOLE010000283.1 GCA_017419465.1 Solobacterium sp.
ATTTTTTACTGTAACCAGATATTCCTTTTCGACATGATGTTTCGGCGACAGCAGCTGATGGCCAAGCGGACCGTCATTGGTAATCAGAAGCAGCCCTTCCGTATCGCGGTCCAGACGCCCGACCGGATACAGTCCGCGTACGCCGGAATCGATCAGATCAATCACCGTCATCCGGCTGTCACTGACCGCACTGACCACACCCTGCGGTTTATTCAGCATGAAATACACATATTTTGTATAGCGGACCGGTTCTTCATCAACGGTAACCGCATCCTGATCCGGATCAACGTGAACGGCAGGATTTTTCGCAATCACCCCGTTTATCGTAATCCGTCCGTCACGGCAGGCCTTCCGGATTTCATTGCGTGTGCCGATTCCCATATCCGCAAGCATTTTATCCAGACGCATCAGGAATCTCTCCTTCTGCGGTGCAGCTGACCCTTCACAAGACGGCGAAGGAACTCCCGCATGGAACCGATGTGGAAGATTGCCTGCGGCAGTTTCATCAGAATACTGACATAGAAGTATACGCCGGCACCGAGGACGCCATATACCGCCATCTGAAGAAGTGCAAGCAGACGGTTGTTTTCAACAATATTGAATCCGACAAGGCGCAGCAGAACAAATACGCCGTTCATGCACAGGCAGCACAGCAGCATCTTCAGAACCCGGATGAACGTCAGTTTGTAACTGACATCATAACGGTTGGAAATTTTCGCAAGGCAGAGATAAATGATCGTCACCGAACAGAGAACGCTCGATGTGATCGCACCGCTGTACCCGGTGAACCGGATGAGCGGATAAAAGGTAACGCATTTGACGACAAAGCCGACAAACAGGTAGAAGATGCTCGCCTTACGGAAATGCAGCGTCATCATCATGGAACTGCAGATCGGTGTGATCGTCGTGGCAAGCGCGAGGAAGCTGGACCAGCGCAGTGCACTTTCGCCATAGTTCAGGTTGGCTGCGCCGTACATCAGATAGTAAACCGGCCGAGCCAGGACAAACATGCTGAAACAGATCGGAAGCGCAATATAGAACACCGTATCCAGGCATTCCCGGACATTTTTCTGAAGCTCGTCCATATCGTGCTTTTCAAGCGCAATTGTCATATACGGTACAATGCCGGCGGAGAATCCGATTCCAAGCACCTGCGGAATGGATGTAAGCTTGTCACACTGCATCTGAATAATGCCGTACAGCAGTTTTGCGGTCTCATATTTCATGCCGAGAGATGTCGTCAGTGAAATGAAGAAATGCGTATTGATCAGCGTCTGGGAGTTTCCGAGAATGGAAACCACAAGATACGGGATACCGAACGCGAACATTTCTTTCAGAATCTGTGACTGCGAGGCACTGTCGAACTCCTGCTGGCGTGCAATCTTACGGATCAGCGAATAATGCGGCTTATCGTAATGCATATAGTACAGAATTGCCACTCCGGCACCGATGGATGTGGAGAGCACTGCCATATAAATCGCAAAGATACGGTCAAAATGCAGCACATAGACGACAAAGGCGCCAAGTCCAAGCAGTGCCGCAACTCTTGTCATCTGCTCAATGACCTGGCTGTTGGCATATACCTTTAGGTCCTTCAGTCCCTGATAAAAACTCCGGTAACTGTAGAGGATCGGTACCAGAAACAGCGCAAGACTCAGAATGATGAAGGATATCCGCATCTGACGCAGATCGATCGGCGTTGCGCCTTCCCCAAGCAGCGATACGGAAAGCGGACCGGACAATGCGATAAAGGCAAGCATCATGACAAGACCGCTAGCGCCGAGAATCAGCGTACTCAGCCGGCGTACCAGCAGAACCGATTTGTAATCATTGCGGCTGGCAAACTTGGCAATCAGTGCCGCAATGGCATACGGAAGTCCTGCCGAACTGATCTGAAGCAGAATGTTGTAGTAATTATAGGCTCCGGTGTAGAACACCATGTTGTTTTCTGTCGCAATGGCAGTAAACGGGACAACATAAAAAAGTCCGATTGCCTTCGATAAAAAAATACCGGCGGAGCTGGTCAGAGAACCGAGTATAAAAGACTGTTTAACCTGTTTCTGCTGGGTCTCACTCATTTGGCTGACCTTCTTCAGATTCAATCAGTTCTGCCTCAGGCATCTGACGGCTGACCGCAGTAAAACCGGCTTCGGTTATTGTAAAGGAAAGATACTCACGATGCGCATTTTCCTTGTTCTTGTCACGCCATTCCACAAGCATGGTAATATCAACGGAATCATCCGGTGTTTCGCCGGAGAGTACAAGTCCTTTTACGAACCCTTTTTCCGTCCGTGCCTGATTGGGAATCAGGGAATAATCCTGTGATTCAAAGATGCCGATGCTCGGCATCATCTTTGTGCCGCTTTCAAAGGGCGTGCTGTTTTCAATTGCAAGAAGAACAACGTCATACATGGCAATCTGCGCATCATCAAGAAAAATGTAATACCGGTGGGTGCCGTCCGCCAGGGTCGACATTTCGGCAGTGATCTGGTAGTACAGAGAGCCGTCCTGAAACTTATCATTGTCCTGAATGGATTTATAAAAACCTTCATAAGCCGCAAAATTCGTGGAATTTTCTTTCCGCGCAAAGCAGCCTGCAAGCATAAACGCACACAATAATGAAGTGAGTAATTTCTGCATATAGTACCTCAGAGGGATTATAACATACGCGCGTTAAAAGAGCGGTCCGGACTTATGCTTTTTCCGGACCGCCCTGTTTACAGTCAGTCAAACGTTACAACAATATAGTTTTTCTTGCCCTTGCGCAGGATGGAGAAGGATTCGTCAACTGCCTCTGCCTTTGTCAGAACACGGTCGATTTCTGCGGTCTTCACACCGTTCACGCTGATGCTGCCCTGCTGGATCAGCTTGCGCGCATCACTCTTGGAGCGGGATACCCCTGCCTCAACAAGCGCATCGATCAGTGTGACACCGTCCGCAACTGCAACCTTCTGTGCATCCGCAAGACCTTCCCGCATTTCCTGCGGTGTAAGATCCATGATATTTCCGCGGAAGAAGGTTTCCGTGATCTTGAGTGCCTTGGCAAGTCCCTCCTCACCATGGACAATCCGGGTCAGTTCCTCTGCCAGTGCCTTCTGGGCTTCACGGTATTCCGGATGTTCCGCAAGAGATGTCTCAAGAGCCATGATTTCTTCCGGTGTGCGGAAGGACAGGCGCTTCAGGTAATCAATTACATCCGCATCCGGTGTATTCAGCCAGAACTGGTAGAACTCATATGCACTGGTACGTGCCGGATCGAGCCAGATGTTCTTACCTTCGGATTTTCCGAATTTGGAACCGTCGGATTTTGTGATCAGCGGTGAGGTAATGCCGTACGGCTTTGCGTCATCGCCGAGCACCTTGCGGATCAGTTCCATACCGGTGGTGAGATTGCCCCACTGGTCGCTTCCGCCGATCTGGATGCGGCAGTTATAGGTCTTGTACAGATGGAGCCAGTCCATTGCCTGCATGATCGTGTAGGAGAATTCGGTGTAGGAAATACCGGATTCCAGACGCTTCTTGATCGTATCCTTCTGCAGCATGTAGGAAACATTGAACAGTTTTCCGTAGTCACGCAGGTAATCCAGGAGTTTCATGGAGCCGAGCCAGTTGTTGTTGTTCTCCATGATCGCACCGTTGTCTCCGTCAAACGAGAGGAACTTTGCGAGCTGGTCCTTGATGCATTCCGCGTTGTGAAGCACTTCCTCATGTGTCAGAAGCTTACGCTCGGTTGTCGGACGCGGGTCACCGATCATACCGGTAAAGCCGCCGCACAGCGCAATCGGACGATGTCCTGCCTTCTGGTAACGGCGCAGCAGAATGATCTGCTGCAGATGTCCTACATGCAGGGAATCTGCGGTCGGATCGAATCCGCAGTAAATCGTTACCGGCTGCTTCAGTGTCTCTTTCAGACCGTCAAGATCCGTTACGTCCTTGACGAGACCTCTCCATTGCAGTTCTTCAATAAAATCCATGTCAATCATTTCTCCTTAATCTTCAGAAAATAAAAGGAGCGCTCCATCTAAGGACGCTCCTGCGCGGTACCACCTTAGTTCACATTTCTGTGCACTCTCGTCATTAACGCTGACACACGTTCTGCTTTTTACAGAAAGCTCCCGGGTGTATTCACCGATCGGTTCCGTCCCCTTTCACCATGCCGGGGCGTCTCTTGTGCGGAACTGTAAATCAGTTACTCTTTCCGTTCTTCGCTGTTTTGAATACTATCCAATATTGCGGCTGTTGTCAATTCTTCGTTGTCCGCCGCGGTGTAAACAGATAACTCAGTTCAATCTCTTTCTCAAAATCCTTCTGATCCTGCAGCATCTTTGTCATGACACGCATGGACACTGCGCCAAGATCATAGGACGGAATCGAGAAGGAAGAAATCTGCGGGCGGAATGAGGTGTTGTACTTGGTGTCAATCACACATACCACCTCGAGCTCATCCGGAACGGAAATTCCGGATTCTTTCGCGGAATTGACGATTGCCATCGCCTGTGAGTCACGGTTTCCGATCATCACATCATAACGGTTTTCCTTCAGGAACCCGTACAGATATTCATAACTGGACCGGGAAGCAGCGGGAATCTGAATGAATCCGCGGAACCGTTTTCCCTTACGGCGGAACGCAGCTTCTGCGCCGCGGACCATCTGTTCTGTCGCATAGCGGTTCTTACGGTCCTCGATAATGCCGATCTTGTCCTTGCCCTCTTCCAGATACTTCATGGTGAGTTCGTAGATCGCCTTTTCAATATCGACATATACACAGCAGACATTGTCCGCCTTGACCCGGTTCTGAATCATGACAATGGGAATGGAATACTGCTTCAGCTTTTCAACTTCATCCATTTCAAGCTTGTCACTGTAAATCACAACACCGTCTACACGGGACTTGATAATATCTTCAATGATATCATTGATGTCGGTAATGCCTGCCGTAATGGTATGCAGCATGATGTTGTAGTTATAGATTTTAGCGACATCAATAAGTCCGTTGATAATCTGACCGGTATAAGTAAAACTCGCTTCCGGCACAACCAGACCGATCGTTGTTGTCTTCTGCAGCGCAAGTCCCTGCGCAATTGCGTTCGGTTTGTATCCAAGCTTTTCAATTGCTTCCTGAACCCGCTGTCTTGTAGGCTCTTTGACGACCGTCGATCCGTTGATTACACGTGACACGGTAGCCAGCGAAACACCCGCCTCTTTGGCGACATCATAAATGGTTACACGTTTCATTTTATTTTTCCTGTTCTAAAATCTGCTGTAGTAATATTACTTATTCGCCGTCTTTCTTATCAAACAGATCCTTGATGACGGCAGTGCCCTTTTCCGCAAGATCCTTTGCGCCGGCTTTTGTCTTTTCAATGGTTTCCTGAACTTCCGGTTTGGAGATGAACTCATTGATTGCCTTGGACGCACTGTCTACACTCTGAGAAACTGCATCACCGGCTTTTTCGAAGTTCTTCTTGATATCATTCTTACGGTCATCCGTAAGGAAATCATCCAGCTTGTCACCGGCCTTCTCGGTGAACTCACGAAGTTTGTCTCCCGCATCATCCATGGTCTTCTTGACTTCCGGATTTGAACGGAATTCCTCAAACTTTTCCTTTGCGGTATCGACAGCTGTCATGACATTTTTACGAAGATATTCGATTGTCTTCTGCACATTCGGACTCTTTGTGAATTCTTCCGCCTTCTTGCGGACATCTTCAATGGTTTCATTAACCGTCTTCATGGTGTTCTCCTTGAAATCTTCAACCTTTTCCTTCTGCTCGTCAGAAAGACCTAAATCAATCTTGGGTTCTGCCGGTTCATCCGCCTCATCATTGGCGAGTCCCTGGATCTTTTTCTTCAGGTCCTCTACCGTCTGTTCAATGGACTTGATCGGCTCTTCTGCGGGAGCTGCATCCTTCGGTTCTTCCGCATTCTGATTCAGCATTTCGTCACGTTCTTTGTTATTTTCACTCATCACAAAAACCTCCTGATAGATTATTCTCCTGTCTCAGTATTCTCAGGTTTATAAGGCTGAACCGCATCATACGTATCCATTTCCTGCAGTTTGCCGGTTACATATTCCTTTACCTTGTCGACGCTCTCACTTGCACTTTCAGCCATTTTCTGTACGGAATCCATGGTTTTGTCATGCATGTTGTCAAGCGTATGGCTGTATTTCACAACGGTATCAAGCGGAGCCTGTACCTTCTCAAGACTCTGATTGACAGACTTGACAGTCGGGTCAAGACCCTTGATGACCTTTGTGGTTTCATCAAGCATACCGGCGAGCCGGCGAAGGACAATACAGAGATAAATCAGTGCAGCTGCGCCGAGAATCGGCAGCAGATTGCGGCATACTGCGCCTAAATCCATTAATAACGAATCGATCATCTGTTCTTACCTCTTTTCTAAAATTATACCGTCAAATGAAAATGTTTCAAGAAAAAATGGTAGCGCTGTCACATGAATCTGACCGCGAGTCAGTTTATAAAACAAGAAAATTGAAAATGCACAAAATTCACATCAATTCCAAGGGTACACCGTTAAAAAATGACCCCTGCAATACAGAGGTCATAATTCATGAACTGAGGTTTGGATTATCGTTTCGGATTAACGCTGAACGCGTGCACCGGCACCGCCCATGATAGCTTCAACTTCCTTCTTGTTTGCCATGGAAGTGTCGCCCGGAGTGGTCATTGCAAGTGCGCCGTGCGCTGCACCGTAGTTGACAGCGATTTCCGGATCCTGGGTTGTCATCAGGCCGTATACGAGGCCGGATGCGAAGGAGTCGCCGCCGCCGACACGGTCGAGGATCTCCAGTCCGTCATAAGCTTTGGACATGTAGATTTCGCCGTTTGCATAGCACATTGCCTTCCAGTCATTGACAGTAGCTGTCTTGACGGTACGGAGTGTTGTCGCAACAACTTTCCAGTTCGGATAGGTCTTGACTGCTTCATTCAGCATCTTCTTGTATCCGTCGAGGTTGAGTTCCTTGAGGTTCTCATCGTTGCCTTCGATTTCGAAACCGAGGCATGCGGTGAAGTCTTCTTCGTTACCGATCATGACATCGACATACTTGGCGATCTCACGGTTGACTTCCTGTGCCTTTTCCTTGCCGCCGATTGCGGACCACATGGACGGACGGTAGTTCAGGTCATAGGAAATCATTGTGCCGTACTTCTTCGCTGTCTTGATTGCATCAATGACAGTCTTGGAAGTTGTCTCGGAAAGAGCAGCGTAGATTCCGCCGGTATGGAGCCAGCGAACGCCGAGCTTGCCGAAGATGTACTCGAAGTCAAAGTCCTCAGCAGTTGCCTTGGAGATTGCGGTATTTGCACGGTCGGAGCATCCGACTGCGCCGCGGATACCGAATCCGCGCTCGGTGAAGTTCAGACCGTTACGGCATTCTCTTCCGATACCGTCTGTCTTCATCCACTTGATGAGGGATGTATCAACACCGCCCTGGCAGATGAAGTCTTCCATCAGACGTCCGACTTCATTATCCGCAAATGCAGTGATGACAGCTGTCTTCATGCCGAAGCATTTACGCAGACCGCGGACAACGTTGTATTCTCCGCCGCCTTCCCATGCACGGAAGGAACGTGCTGTACGGATTCTTCCTTCTCCCGGGTCAAGTCTCAGCATTACTTCGCCGAGGCTGGCCGCATCGTATGTATAAGTACCTTCCGGCTTCAGATTCAGATCCATGATTACCCCCTGATCTCCTTTACGAGTTCGACTGCTTCCTTAACGAGTTCCTTGATCTTTGCGAAATCGCCGGCCTTGACGAGATCGCCCTTTACCATCCAGCTTCCGCCGCAGGCAATAATCTTGTTATTGGCGAGGTAGTCGCGGATGTTCTTTGCGTTGATTCCGCCTGTCGGCATGAACTTCAGCGTTGTAAACGGAGCTGCCAGTGCCTTGATCGTAGCAACGCCGCCGAACTGCTCAGCCGGGAAGAACTTGACGATCTTCAGTCCGCGCTTGACAGCCTTTGTAGCTTCGGACGGTGTGATGATGCCCGGATATACCGGAACATTGTTTGCGAGGCACCAGTCAACGACTTCCTCGTCAAAACCCGGGGAAACGATGAACTTTGCACCGGCATTGACTGCACGCTGTGCCTGTTCAA
>JAFOLE010000284.1 GCA_017419465.1 Solobacterium sp.
CAACCATCAGGGCACAGATACCAAGCCATACAATGTGCTGCCAGGAAAACATAAGTTACTGATCCCCCTTTCCCTGGTGGGACGGACCGCCCCGGAGTTTTCGAAAATTGTAAAACCAGATCCATGACAGTGTATGGTTCAAAGACGCAAGTGCCAGGGAAATGTTGTAGCCGACGATATAGATTCCGGTAAGGCAGATCAGTTTGAAGCCCCATCCGGTGTTGTCAAAATCCAGAAATGAATATGGCGCAAGGCTGGACGGCAGGATCCGGAACCCGAACAGCACAAACATGATCAGCGCGTACAGTGTAATATACATCGTACCGTAGAACGGTTCCAGAGGCTTCAGCTTGCCGATCGGCGCATCATTGATCACAAAGCTCGTCACCATCAATGTCGGTATGACCAGATGCATCATGATACCGGTGTAGGAAGTGACATCCGGCAGATCCGGTACCAGCGGGGTAAGGCCGACCATGACGACCGTGAAAATCACAAATTCCGTGGTCGCCGCAGAAAGCCGCAGGAAGTAGACATTCCGGTTGGTGACTTCCGTTCCGTCTTTCGCTTCCCGCAGAAAGACGATTCCGGAGAGCAGCGAAATCATTGTGGTGAACAACGTTCCGTCAAAGGTCATAAATCGCATGCGGTTGAACAGATTGTTGTGGAAGATAAATATGGAATACAGTACGGCAGTGACGCCGCAGAAGACAATGACAAAACTGATAATCGCATTCACGATTTTCTTGATGCGGTAGCGGCGGGAGAACCGCTTTTCAAATGCGTCGAGATCCACAGCGCGGATCTTTACATGTTTTATGTGTTCGAGATGGTCATGTGTCATAAACAGTTAAAATTATATAACGATTCCTGCATGGAACAGCGTGCATGGAAACAAAATCCGAAGAACAAACCCCTTTATATGTAAATTAAAATAAGTTTCTGTTGACGGGGAGGGACAAATTGCCTATGATTGAAAAGCACACGATTTTTTGTGTGCGCATGCGTGGGAGGATGAGCAGCTCATCCGATTACCACTGCATGTGGACTTTCTAACAGAAAAGGAGGAATGCCACATGGCAAAGAAAGTTGCAAAAATCTGCAAGCTTCAGTTCCCTGCAGGCGGCGCTAAACCGGGACCTGCACTCGCTTCTGCCGGCATCAACATGCCGCAGTTCTGCACAGCGTTCAATGACGCTACCAAGGATCGTAAGGGCGATATCGTTCCTGTCATCATCACAGCGTATGAAGACAAGACATTCGACTTTGTGATCAAGACAACACCGGCTGCGGTTCTTCTCAAGAAGGCTGCAGGCATTGACAAGGCAAGCGGCACACCGAAGACCGTCAAGGCCGGAAAGATCACGGAAGCACAGCTCCGCGAAATCGCTGAGTACAAGATGCCGGATCTCAATGCGAACGATGTTGAAGCAGCGATGCGTATCGTTGCAGGTACTGCCCGCAACATGGGTATTACCATTGAAGGATGGGAGGCGTAATCATGGCTGGAAAGAAGTATAATGAGGCGCTTGCCAAGATCGATCGTCATAAGACATACGATTACCAGGAAGCGGTAAAGCTCGCAAAAGAGACAAGTGTTACAAAGTTTGATTCCTCGGTTGAGGCTTGCTTCAACCTGAATATCGATCCGCGTCAGGCAGAACAGAACATCCGTGGTGCGATGGTTCTCCCGAACGGTACCGGTAAGAGCCGTAAGGTTCTCGTTATCACACAGGGACCGAAGGAAGAGGAAGCAAAGAATGCAGGTGCTGACTATGTCGGTGGCAAGGACATGCTGGAGAAGATCCAGGGCGGATGGTTCGATTTCGATATCATCGTAGCGACTCCGGATATGATGGGTCAGCTCGGTAGACTCGGTAAGCTCCTCGGTCCGAAAGGCCTCATGCCGAACCCTAAGACAGGAACCGTTACACCGAACGTTGCCCAGGCGATCGAAGAGATCAAGAAGGGTAAAGTTGAATACCGTACCGATAAGGATGGAAACGTCAACGTTCTGATTGGAAAGTGCTCCTTCTCCGATGAAGCACTGGCTCAGAACTTCAAGGCGCTGTACAACCAGATCGTCAAGGTTAAGCCGGCTACCGTCAAGGGTGCCTACATCAAGTCCGTTACCGTCGCTTCCACGATGGGCCCGGGCATCAAGGTTACTGTTGAGTAATCGTTGATTATCGCAATGAACGAATCTGTCGTCATGGCAGGTTCGTTTTTTTAATGCATAGGAAAAGGCGATTCTGTCGGAATCGCCCCGGTAATAATGTTTTTGAAATTATTCACCGTATTTCGCATTCATCCGCCGGATGAAATCGTTGTATGCGATGTAGTTCCAGTTTTCGGTCAGGTCCTCATTGACCCGCATGAATTCTTCACGTTCTTCCGGTGTAAGTGTTTCGAGGGTCCAGCTGCCGCCGTTGACTTCAAGCAGTGATTCATCTCTGATCATTTCCTTTTCCATGACTGTCCTCCTTGTCAAAAGGTTGTATCGGATATATTCATTATATGGAATTGCGGTCCTTCATCCATGAATGGGACAGCGAAAAAAGCATTACAATAATTCTGAATAACGGAAGTGTATAACTCAGGGAGGATAATACCGATGACTGATGTGAACAAACCTGTGGAGAATCCGAAGCTCCGCGCGTTATTTGACGAACGGAAGAACACCGCCCCGAACGGTCAGGCTTCCGTAAACAACCGGATTGCGGAAGAGGTTGCACTGCATGCGCAGCTGCTTGCGGTCATACAGCTGGATCCGAATGCGGTGGAACTGCACGAAGACGGAAAAGCCGTTATTCAGAAAGATACCCGCCTGACCTTTGTGATGTTCAATGATCAGAAGGGAAATACGTTCATGCCGGTATTCACCGACTGGCCGTCCCTGTATGCGGGGGAAATGTATCAGGATAAGAATGTACAGACGCTGGTGGTCGGTTTTGACGATATCGCCGCAATCACAGGCGGGCACGCCGGTGCGGTCATCAATCCGTTTACGGATAACATTGTGATCACACCGTCCAACCTTGCGCATATGAAGATGCAGAAGGAGATCACGCTGAACGGTGTGTCAAAACAGGAAATCAAAAAGGACACCACCGTACAGATCGGTGATCCTGCAGAGGTGCCGTATGAGATGATTCAGGCAATCAATGCGCATGCGGAAACCGACAAAACGATCAACGCAATCTGGCTGAAGCTGATGATTAAAGACGGCGAACAGAGTTATCTTCTGATCGTGGATCATACCGGCAATCCGGATGAAGTATTCAAGGGCATCGCCGATGCGGCTGTGCCGCATATCCATAACGGAATGTATGTGGATATGATGGAATATAACAGTCCGACCGGAAAGAAAGCGGCCAGAGGAAACCCGATCTACCGGAAACAGAAGCGGTTCCTGTTCGCATGAGAACAGTTTACTGGGTATTCGGCGGAGATGCGGCTCAGTTTTACCGCTGCAAGAAGTGCGGCCAGTATTTCAGAATCCATAACGAAGTAATTTATCCGTACGATTAACCAACGGATACGCAATGTATCCGCAATAAACCGACAGCGTCCTGTCAGTAATGACAGGGCGTTTTCTGTTTGTCCGAAGTACTGCGTGTTTCACAACGGGACGAAAGAAGCTTCGGGAACAGCGGATTGAAATAAGGCAATAACTACGATACGAATAATCGTGTCATATAATTGATAAATCGTCTGACCGGAAATGGTTATGTATGTCAGTAAAATCAATTCCGGATCGAATGGATAAGTACAGCGCAGGTGTAAACCGCAGGAAGAAAGAACAGGGGAGGATTGTGGGAATGCTGCTGGACCCAGAGGGTGACGCAAGACAATTCGAGAATCTGAAACGGGTGCTTCGTAAAGAAGCATACGAAGAAGGCAGGGAAGAAGGTATAAACAAAAACAAGGCAGATGTTGTACGGGCACTGCTTCAGGAAGGGATGGATGAGTCCTTTATTCTGAGGGTTGTTAAAGTGACACCGGAGTTTCTGTCTTCCATTTAGGAGGAAGTGCCGGCAAAACATATCTAGCAGTTAACAACGTATTGGTTCAGAACAAAAAGAGAGCGGACTCTCAACCAATGGGAATCCGCTCTTATTACTGTTGTGTACAGCGTAATTATTTGCACTGTGCAAACGCCTGTTCGAAGTCTTCGATCAGATCGTTGACGTCCTCACATCCGCAGGAGATACGGATCAGGTTGTTGTATGCCTTCTTCGGGAACATCAGTGTTACCACATCACCGAGGCTGGTCGCGATCGGCGGAATCTTTGTGGCGTCGCAGAATCTGCACATCTCCTCATAGCCGCCCTTGAGATGCACACACAGCATGCCGCCGAAGTTGCCGTTGATGAAGAGCTTCTTCGCAATCTCATGCTGGTGGTGGGATTCGAGACCCGGATAGGTGACGAAGTCGACTTCCGGTCTTGCCTCAAACCACTTCGCAAGGGTCAGGGCATTTTCGGACTGCTGCTTCAGACGCAGCGGCATGGTCCGAACACTCCGCAGCGCAAGCCATGCGTCATACGGACTGATATGGGAACCGAGGTTGTCGTAGTAATAACGCACCCGGTTGATGTCTTCCCGTCTTCCGGCGACGATGCCGCATAATGCATCGCCGTGACCGACATAATACTTGGTTCCGGAGTGGACCACGATGTCTGCGCCCCAGTCGAGCGGACGCATGACACACGGGGAGAGGAAGGTGTTGTCGACGATGAACTTGCAGCCATGGGTATGCGCAAGCTCCGCAATGGCCGGAATATCCGCAAGCTTGAGCTGCGGGTTGGAAAGTGCCTCGAGGTAGACCACCTTGGTATTGGGACGCATTGCCTTTTCAATGTTGGAAAGATCAAGGATCTCAACGCGGGAGGTTTCAATTCCCTTTGACGGCAGGATGTCCGCAAACATGCTGGAAGTGCACATGAAGGTGTCATCCGAACAGATGACGTGATCGCCCGCATTCAGATTGGAAAGCAGGGCATTGGAGATGGCTGCCATGCCGCAGGCGGTAATGACCGCATCTTCGGCATGCTCAAGCGCCATGACTTTCTTCTCCAGGGCGTTAGTGGTCGGGTTGGTGGTGCGGCTGTAAATATACAGATCCGGCTCCCATTCTGCGCCTCTGGCCAGCATCTCATCATACTGCTCGGCGGTTTCATAGCCGTAGGTGGAGGTTTCATAAATCGGTGTATTCATTGCCCGGGTAACGGGATCGGGTCCTTCACCGGCCTTGACGGCACGGGTATTGAACCGCATCTTGCTGAAATCGGTGTCGTATCTGCTCATAATGGTTAAATCCTTTCCTGCTGTAGTTTCATGCCGGAATTCCGGCGTTCTGCGTTCTCATTATACGGGATGAAGCGGTGTTCTCCGCATGAAAAAGCAGATTCCTCAGCAAAGAATCTGCCGCTGATATTCCCGGAATACCGGAATGATCGGTTCGGAGACTTCCGGAAGCTGATCCGGCGGGAAGAAGCGCAGCTCCGAAAGCTCGCTTTTCTGCGGACGCATGTCGCCGTGATACTTCCGGCAGAGATAGACGATTTCAACGTTGTATACCTCATCTCCGTTCGGATAGATGTAGTGGGTTTCCTCACCGGAGTTGATCATGAAGAACTCCAGCTCATCCGCGATGAGGTTCATTTCTTCCAGCAGTTCCCGGCGGGCGCATTCCTCTACGCTCTCCCCGAGATTCATCGAGCCTCCGGCATATCCCCATTTCTGATTGTCGGTCCGTTTCCCAAGCAGGAGTTCACCCTGTTCATTGATGATGATCACACTCGCTGCACACTGCAGGAGGGGACGTGTTCCGACGATCTTTCTGAGATCCATGATGTAATCAGACATGGGTGTGCCCCCTCTTCTTCAGGACAAGATTATCCTGCCGGTTCTGCGCATCGATCAGTTTGTCCAGACGCGAGAAGTATTCATCATGCGCGCTGTGATACAGCTGGTTGAACGAGGCGTCCTTGCCGCTGTGCAGGAAGCCGATGTAATCGTGTCCGTTTGCCGCAAGCTCCGGAGATACCCGGGCTAGGGTCGCCAGCCCGACATTGGAACAGGTATCAGAGATCCGCTCGATATCGCCGAGGACATCGATGAAATCCGAACCGGAATACACATTGCATTTCCCGTTCGCAAGCCGGGTCAGATGGTTTGCCTTCATGGCGTCGACGAGGTCGTCCACGACTTCTTCCAGCGGTTCGATTTCCATTGCCGCATTGGTGTCGCGGCGCCGGAATGCCTGGTCGGTCCGGCTGAGGATCCGGTTGATCAGATCATGCAGGACATCGAGTTCATGCAGGGCGGTGGGCGAGAAGGAAATGTTCTTCTGCGCGAGGTCTCTGCCGGTTTCCGCGATGTTCATCGCATGGTCTCCGAGACGTTCAAACTCATTGACGATCTTATAGTATTCGTTGAGGATCTGGATGTGTTCCTCCGCCTGAAGCTTTCCGGAGAGTGCCGCAAGGTATTTGCTTAAACTGTCCGTCATGAGGTCAAGGTTTTCCTCTTCCGCATCGATGGCGTCAAACTTTGCCTCACTGTAGCTGCCGAGCAGTTCAAACGAGGCAGAGATGTTCCTGGATGCGATTTCCAGCATTGTGACCAGCAGATCATAACAGGAGCGCAGCGCCAGAGCCGGTGTGGAGAAGAAGACCGGGTTGAGTGCCTCAAGCTTGTCCTTGTACCGGTTTTCGCTGACCGGTTCCGGCTTTACGATCTGATAGGAGGCTTTTTCAAGCAGACCGATGAACGGAAGAAGGACAGCCGCACAGCCGAGATTGAAAATGCTGTTGGTATTGGCAATCGAACCCGGATTGACGATCGATTCCCAGATACCGTCGAGTACACCGAACTGATGCAGGATGGCAACGCCGATCAGAACCAGTGCGGATTTGCCGAGGTTATAGAGAATATTGACGATACCGACACGCTTCGCGTCCGGTACGGCGCCGATCGAACAGACGATCGCGGTGGTGACGCAGTC
>JAFOLE010000285.1 GCA_017419465.1 Solobacterium sp.
AAAGACTTCTGCCGCACATGTGCTGAATGTGATGGAAACATTACATCTTTCGTATGAAGCTGCAGTTTCCGCATTGAAGATTCCTGCAGAACTTCAGGAAGCGGTACTGGAAGAAGTTAAGAAGCTTTCGTAAGGATCTCTGTACATCGATATTCAATCCGGGCGGGGAAGCCCCGCCCATTTTCATAATGCACAATACGAATAAACGGAATGTATGTTATCATGATTTGGCAATGTTTGTTGCAATCCCCCGGTTAAGAAGCACGAAAGGATAACGATGAAGAGCTTACTGTCAGAAGCAGAGAAGAAAAAGATCCTCGAGAAGAATACAGAAGAAGTTACTGTGAAGAACTATGCCGCATGTGTGCTGAATCTGATGAAGAAAAAGAACATGTCGATTGAGGACATATTTGAAACTTTTGAAATTCCTTCAGAACTTCAGGAAGCGGTACTGGAAGAAATTAAGAAGCTTTCGTAAGGATCTCTGCGCATCGATATTCAATGAGGGCGGGGAAAGCCCCGCCCAATTTCATAGTGAAGAATACGAATAAACGAAATAATGATGTCATGAATATGAGATTGGCAATCATTGCGTAAGAAGAGATAAACAACGGAAGGAATCAGGCCAGAAGAGAAAAACAATTATTGCCTCCGAATATGTTCTGGCAGAATACATTACGTTCGGGCAGAAGGAGATTATCATTTAATCAGAAAAGAGGAATACATATCATGAGTAAGAAACTGGTTGCTTATTTTTCTGTCAGCGGGGTTACTGAAAAAGTCGCAAAGGAACTGGCAAAGGTGGAAAATGCAGATCTCTTTGCGATTACACCGGTACAGCCCTATACAAAAGAAGACCTTGACTACACAAATCCGAACTCAAGATCATCGGTTGAGATGAAAGATCTGAACTGCCGTCCGGCACTTTCCGCAAAGCTTTCGGAAACCGGATATGATACGGTATTTGTCGGCTTCCCGATCTGGTGGGGCAGAGAACCGAGTGCAGTGGATACCTTCTTAACCGAAAACGACTTCACCGGCGCGAAGATCATTCCGTTCTGCACTTCCGGAGGAAGCCCGATCGGTTCCACCTGCAAGCGAATTGCTGAACTCACCGGAGCGGAAACCGAAACCGGACTTCGCATGGGCGGAGATATTTCGGAAGAAGAACTGAAAGTCTGGACTGCCGGTCTCGATCTGTAATTGCGAAATGATATCACGATACATAAAAGAGCGCGGATGCGCTCTTTCTTTCGGTCAATGCGTATTCCAGTATTCCCGTGCTTCTTCGAGAGTCGTTTCATCCCGATGACCGGTCAGAACGCGGTAATTTCCTTGCAGATCCCCCAGCATTCTCCGGATCGACGCAATCAGTTTCTCTTCATCGCCGCCGGGGAGTGTGGTTTTCCCGTGTCCGTTTTTTAACAGGGTATCACCGCTGAATATCACATCCTTCACGATCACAGCCATGGATCCGTCGGTATGGCCCGGCATGGCGTAAAAGCGAAGCTTCAGTTCATCCAGCCAGAGCTCATCGCCTTCCTGAATCAGGATATCCGGAGATAAGGGCTGAAAAGGAACCGTCACATACGGGCGGTCATTGATCAGATCCGGATGAACAAGCCGTTCCGCATCGATTTTTGAAATGATGACCGGCACATGGAATGTATCCCGAACTTCCTTCAGCGCAAGTACATGATCTGCGTGTCCGTGGGTGATGAAGATGTATTTCAGGGTCACACCGCTGTCATTGACCCATTGGATGATCTGATCTGCGGCATCTGCCGGATCAATCAGAACAGCGTTGTTTTTCTCACTGATCAGAAGATATACATTGGTGATGCAGGGTCCGATGACCCGCTGTTCAATACGCATGTTGAGTGCCTTCGGACAATAGGATATCTGTATGCATTATGACGGAAAGTGCAATGAAGGAAAAGGGAACTGCCTGAAGAAAAAACAGGGCATGCGCTCAGAGAGACACCGCGTTTCCGCGTGGTATGCAATGTATAATGAAAACAGTGAAAATACGTAAGTTCATCAATCAGCTGAGATTTTACGGAGCTGCAGAATCAGAGATGCAGATCAGTGATAAGGGAAAGAATATGGCAAAGAAGGTAAGGAAGAAACGACATCGCCGGCTGTCATTGCGGATGTTCAAAGTCATCACATGGATGGTTTTCATCGCGACATTGCTGGGAATCGTAAACAGTACGGTACATTCTACCTACATCCTGTTCCGTGACTGGATTGTTCAGGGCGAAACCGTAGCGCAGTCTGCCGCAGGCGCAATCGACCATGAAAAGGCAAAGCAGCTTTCGGACGCAATTCTCTCGAAACAGGCGGAATCCCTTCGGGCAGATGCCGCATCGGATGAAGCGTATGCTGATGCGCTGCGGGCGTATCTTGATTCTGAGGGACTGACGGAGTCGATGAACCGGCTGACGAGTCTGCTCACCCGTGTGGAACAGACTGCACTGACGGATGAAGCGATGCTGTTTTCCTGTAATGAAAACTCCTGCCGCTGCGTTGCCGCAAGTGAAGAAAAACAATCTGCACTTGGAAGTACAAAAGTTATGAAAGTCGCACCGGTCAGTGCCGGCAGTGATATTAACTACGCGATTACCGATGAAGAAGACGGGACTCCGAAGATTTACAGTTTCGTGCCGCTGGAGGAAGGCACAGCGGAATATGAAATGCTGTATGTTGGGTGCGCACGCAATGTGCGTCCGCTTCTGAAGGAAGCCGGCGGATACATCCTGAATATGGGCAGTTACCTGCTTGCGGTGACCGCAATCTGCGCACTGCTTGGATTCCTGCTTACCCGGCAGATGTTTGCGGCGCCGATCCTGAAGGTGAAAAAAGCGGCGGAAGAATTCCGCGCTTCCAACTCTGTCGATCAGTCGGCCAAACCGATCCGTCCGAATGTAAAGACCCGGGATGAAATCGAAGATCTCAGTGATTCCCTTTATGATCTGGAAACCAGTGTTGTGGAAACACAGGAAAAGCTCCGGGAGGAATACATTGAAAAAGGACGGATCAGTGAACAGCTGTCCATTGCCTCGGGAATTCAGAATGGTGTGCTTCCGACGGATTTCCCGAAAAATACCCAGTATGAACTGTATGCGCTGATGCATCCGGCACGTCAGGTCGGCGGTGACTTCTATGACTTCTTCCTGACGGATGATAAGGAACATCTTGTCATGGTGATCGGTGACGTATCCGACAAGGGTATTCCGGCAGCGCTGTTCATGATGGCCGGAAAGACAACCGTGCGTTCGGTTGTCATGAATGAACGGGATCCGGCAAAGGTTCTCGTCCAGGTGAACAACACCCTGTATGAACAGAACCCCATGAGCATGTTCATCACGATCTGGATCGGTATTCTGAATCTGAATACCGGTGTCATGAATACCGCAAGTGCCGGCCATGAGTATCCGTTCATGGCACTGGAAGGCAGACCGTTTGAACAGATCAACGATATTCACGGTCTGGTGGTCGGAGAACTTCCGAACATGAAATACAAGACCTGTACCTATCAGCTCCATAAGGGCGACCGTGTATTTGTATATACCGACGGCGCAACCGATGCGATGAATACCGCCGAAGAACAGATCGGCACGAAGCAGCTGCTCGAGATCGTACAGTCTGAGGCACATAATGAAACAGCGAAGGATCTCTCCCTCGCTGTCAAAGAACGGATTGATACCTTCTCCGAAGGCATGGCGCAGTTCGATGATATTACGATTCTCTCACTGACCTGGTTCGGCCCGTCAAAACCGGCAGAAGCACCTTCCGGCTCCATGCATGAAACCGCCGAACTGAAAGGTGATTTACTGCAGCTCTAATCCGCAAATACAGGGATCAGCTTCTGTGTGATACCGTCCGCAAGTCCCATGTCCGTAATGATGACGCCGGGCAGCGCGGTGAGTGACATCAGGCTGATTGCCTGCAGGTTAGCGTCCTGCTTCATCACTTCATAGTAGGTATTCCGGAAGCGTGTCAGCTCTTCATTGACTTCATCCGCAGGTTTGTCGGACATGAGTCCGGCAACCGGCAGAGGAAGGATACTGCGGAGTTCTCCGTTTACGGCCAGGGCCATACCGCCGCCGGCTTCTTCCAGCTGTCTGAGAACCACGAAGGCATCTTCGTGGTTTTTATATACGAGAATCAGATTATGGGAGTCATGCGAAATCGTGCAGCCAAGCGCGCCTTCCTTCAGACCGAAGTCCTTCATGACACCGATGGTTTTGGATTGGAGACCGTGCCGGTTGATGACGCATACATAGGCAAGATCATCCCGTTCCTCCAGCGAAACGACGCCGGCCTTGACCGGCAGCCGCATCGGCTCAATATGCCGGATGATATTTCCGCTGTCTTCAGGAACCATGACATTTACCGTGACACTGTCACGCTGATCACATGTAAGCAGAAGATCCTTTGCGGAGGTAATCCACTGCGTATGTACGGTATTTTCAAACGGTTCCCCAGGCACATAGGCACTGCCAAGATAAACTCCGTTTTCCGCGACGAGTTCTCCGTCTGCGAATACCTTTGCGGGCATCTCCCCATCGAGTGCGTCAACCAGCTGAAAGTCCGCATGATATCCGGGCGCAATGGCTCCGACATCTTTCAGACGTTCTTCCCGTGCACCGTTGAGGGTCGCCATCCGGATGGCGTCCACCGGATCGGCACCGTAACGGATCGCCTGGCGCACGAGGTTGTTCATATGACCGACGGTAAGCAGATCACCTACATGCACGTCATCGGTACAGAAGGAAATATGGTCATGGTATTTCACGCGCGGGAATGCCTTGGACAGTTCCTTGAAGTTATCCACCAGGGACGAAGACTTCAGATCGGTAAACATGCCGCGGCGCAGCCGTTCAACCACTTCGTCTGCCTCTGAAGTCTCATGATCGCTTTCAATTCCGGAAAGGGCATAGGCATCAAGTCCTGCGCCGGACAGTTTCGGACAGTGTCCCTGCAGGAATGCGCCTTTGGACACACCCGCCTCGATGATGTCATGCATGCGTGCGGAACCGGTGATGACACCGACGAAGTCCATGATCTCCGCAACGCCGGTGACGTTTTCCATATCGAGAATCTCGGCGATTTCCTCAGCCGTGAAACTGGCTCCGGCGTGTTCGATTCCGACGACTGCCGGAACACAGGAGGAAGCCATCGCATACTGACGCTGCGGGGTTTTATTTCCGTTTTCAATCATGAAGCGGATACCGGGAATGCCGAGGACATTTCCGATTTCATGCGGGTCGTGATTGATCGTTGTGGTTCCCCATGGCAGCGCAATCCGCGCAAAGTTCTCCGGTATCAACATTGTGCTTTCAATATGCATATGCGTATCCACATATCCCGGAATCAGATACCGGCCTTCGCCGTCAATGACTTCCGCTGCCGGTTTTCCCGGTGCGTCCTGCGCAGTGCGTACGCGGATGACATAACCGTTAAAGATATCCACTTCTGCAGGATAAATCTCACCGGTGAATACATTGACGAACTGGATGTTTGTCACGGTTTTGTCGCAGGGGAGTTCTCCCATGGCAACTTTGATCAGGTTCAGCTTTTCTTCTTTTGTCTTCATGGATGCTTGTCCTTTCTGTATTGATAAGTGATAGCACAGAATGTCAGTGGCACTGGTGCCAGGCGATCAGATAATCCGTCACCTCCCCATAGGAACGGATGCCGCTTTCATGGGAGAAGGTTTTGAGATATGTATCGTTGATGTTGTCGCTGACGTCCTGAAGCGGAGAGTCATATTTGGCATACGCAGACCTGGTATCCTGGCGGTCCATGAATACCAGCGTAACACCTTCCTGCATCTTGTATGTTTCATAGAGTTTCTTTGCACTGTCGGGATCTGCGCTTACCAGTGCATTCCAGCAGTAGCCGAAGGCGGAATATGCACCGCTGTAGCGGAAATACAGATCATCGCTGTTCATGCATGCAAGAAAGGCGCAGAAGTTTGCCTCCTGTTCGCTGGCGATGCCAAGCCGGTGCGCAGCTTCATGACACATGGTAAAGGGCAGCGGAATGATGGGCACATTGCGGGGAACGGACGCTTCTCCCGTAACAGGCATGAACATGCCGATGATGCCGTTGTACAGAAGATACTCCCCAATCAGGGAAAAGCGTTTCACCGGAACCGAAGAACCTTCGAATACCGGATATGTCCGGGAAAGCACCGTATAGGAACTTCCCGCAGTGCGGGCCGTTTCATAGAAATCTGCCGGAAGGGGACGCTTTGTTTTGTCACGCCCGATCTGCGGCGCAAGGGAAGCCGCTTCCATCAGATAGGCTTCTGCAGCCTCATATAATTCCTGCGTGGAATACTGTCGGACTTCCAGATTCAGATATACGGAAAGTTTTGGCGCATAGTGATTGCCAAGCCATCCGTGCATGGCAATCAGTACAAGAACCGAGACAATCAGAATCGTTCTTCGCAGAAGGGAAACGAATCCCTGTTTCCGTCGGATACACCGGATCAGCGCAATGAGGAATATCAACAGCAGCACTGCGGCGCCGACATCCCAGACGGAAAACCATGTAAATGAGAAGAGTCCGGCAAGGGTGCCCATCAGCACCTTTGAACTGTTCCGATACCATGGGAAAAAGAATGCCGGAGACATCCGCATCCATATCATTTCAAGACCTGCCAGTACAAGCAGAACCAGAGACAGAATCCATGTCCGCAGTCCGTTTTTCACACCCCCATTATAAAGAAAACACCGGAATCACTCCGGTGAAATCAATCTTCAGATTGTGACCGGCCAGCCTTCCTGTTTCCGGATCCGGAAATAGATCAGATACGATACCGCAACCGTAAACAGATCCGCGGTCAGCTGTGTCCAGACAATGCCCTGTTCGCCAAAGAGATGATTGAACAGAAACAGCAGCGGGATATTGAAAACGAGCTGGCGGATCACCGCAAGCAGGAACGAGTCTCTGCCTCGGCCGATCGCCTGCGTGAAGTGCACCATGGAAAAGCATAAGAACATGAGCGGTGTCGCAAAGCATCGTGCCCGCAAGAACATTGTTCCGTAGCGCACCGTTTCCGCATCATTGATGAACTCCGCACCAGGACGATCGGAAACGGCGATGAGATCTGTGATTTCCATATTGTCGGCGGAAAATCACAGTCCTGACAGGTTTTTTCTTGAAAACACACTTCAAATTGTTACGATAGTTATACGAAGGAGTACTTATATATGATCAGACGTATTGTAAACAAACTCACTGCGGTCAGCGCAGCGGTTCTCAGTGTAATGCTCTTCATGACACCGGTTCAGGCGCAGGTTAACGGCGGCGGTCCGTACGGTGATATCGACGGGTACTATACCTGGGAAATCAACGGAAAAGGATGGACGGTCTATTCACAGAACGGCTATTCCTGGGTCTATGAGGAAAACGGAGCCCGTACCTATCTCGATTCCTACGGAAACAAGCTGTACGGCGTAACTCCGGCTGCCGCAAGAACCATCACGGAAATGAAGCTCACCTATAACTCCACCGTCAACGGCACAACGGTTTACCAGAACCCGAACGGTGCGCTCTACACCGTAGACGCAAACGGACGCATCTATGCCTACGGCGCCAGCCCGGCACCGGCACCGGCTCCGGTCTCCGGAAGAGACCTTGTTGTAAAATATGCATTCAACTCCGCAGACGGTTATGTTGTCTATAAGGATCCCAACGGCACCCTGTGGTTCTTCGGCGAAGGATATTTCCCGACCCATTACTGGGGAAACAGCTGGGGCTCCTACCAGACCTCCGGTCACCCGGACAGGGTGTTCCGCTATGTCGGCCCTGTCGAAGGACACACGCTGTACGCCGATAGTGCCGGAAGACTGTGGTATTTTGAAAACGATACTGCATATCAGTACCATGGCAAAGGCTTCAACCCGGATGTAAAGCCTGCGGTAGATCCGACAAAATCGAATACGATGTGGGTTGACGGAAGATCCACAACGGTCCATGTCGGAGAGTACTGGCAGGCACCGACCTGGGTATCCTGGTGCCCGGACGGCATGCATCTGATCGGCTGGGACTATGCGGAAAACACCGGTTATGTAAGATGGAAACCGGGTGCGTACATCAAGAATACCGGCAACGACCTGTCGCTGTATCCGGTCTACGGCTATTAATTGAAATAACGGTTCTTGCAAATCTGGTGTTGATGAAGAGATCAGATAAATAGCGAGACATTAGGACATGGTACAGAAGAATGTGCCATGTCTTTTGTTATTGAAACGGACCATAGTGTTAGCGATAAGAAGGATTCTGACCTTGAATGAA
>JAFOLE010000286.1 GCA_017419465.1 Solobacterium sp.
TAATTCTCCGTCTTTCAGTATACCGTGTTTTCCCTTCTTCACGCCACGGAAAACCGTTCAGAAGCGGCCGCGTTTTGTTCCGCCGCCGGCAGTGCGGTTGTAGTACTCTTCCGCGTCGTATTTCCGGATCAGTTCGATCTCGAGATCATTCAGTCTGTCTTTGCGGCAGGGATAGATTTCAATCTCGATATGCCTGCCGTCCCGGACATCCGCATACACATCCCCGTTGCCCTTGCGGTTGAGATGATTGTGGACCCGGTGATAGACCTCCAGGGACTGTCCGACATAGACATTGGAATACCCCGCCGTAAAGGGGAGAAGATGCGGGCCGCGGTAGATCAGAATCGCATAACAGCCCGGCTTGTCCCGGTACATCAGTCCCTTTTTGGCTTTCCGGTCTTCGATCCACTTTCCTTCAAACTGCTTCATGGAATAGCGCTCGCACAGATGCATGCGGGAAAGCCGCAGGATGATCCAGATCAGAAACAGGATCAGTCCGCCGATCCATACGGCAGGATGGGAAACCGGCTTGCCCTGCGCCATCCGGATACACATGAAAATGCAGGCAATGCCCGCAAGATCAGTGATGAGGTGATACAGCAGTCTGGCGAATCCTTTCATCGGCTCCCTCTCTTCAGAATGAGGGCTGCCTTTTGGCAGCCCTGTATGATTTTCGTTTCTTATTCGACACTGTTGACGAGTTCCAGGATCTCATCCCGGATCGCAGCATTCGTTGCCTTCGCCTTCTCCATGGAATCGGCATGGGAGTAGAAGTAGAACTTGATCTTCGGTTCGGTTCCGGACGGACGCACCGCAAACCAGGAATCGTTGTCCAGCAGGAAGCGCAGCACATTGGAACGGAATACTTCGTCAAAGCCGTTCATGTAGTCAATGACTGTCTCAACCTTGTGTCCGGCGACTTCCGTCGGGGTATGGGAGCGCACATAATTCATCATGCGGCGGATGCGCTCGGCGCCGTCCACGCCGGTCAGAACGAGGTTCGGCTCATCTTCCGCATAGTAGCCGTATTTCTCATACAGGCCTTCCAGCACCTGCCAGAGGGTCTTTCCCTGCTTGCGGTAGTATGCGGCAGCTTCCGCCACCAGCATGCCTGCCGAGATGCCGTCCTTGTCGCGGATCTGCGGGCAGACCGCATAGCCGACCGACTCTTCATAACCGAAGAGATACGTATAGTTGTGGTCTTCGAGATACGGGATCCGGCCGCAGATATTCTTGAATCCGGTCAGGGATTCAAACATCTTCACGCCGTATGCCTCTGCCATGACTCCGGACATATCCGAAGTAACGATGGATTTGACCATCGCGCCGTTGGCCGGAAGCGTTCCGGCATCCTTCCGTCCTTCGAGAATATAGTTGACGAGCAGATATCCGGTCTGGTTTCCGTTGAGCCATACATACTCTCCGTCATCCCCAAGCAGTTCGATCGCAAAGCGGTCGGAATCCGGGTCCGTCGCCATCAGAAGTTCTGCGCCGACCTTCTTGCCGAGTTCCTCGGACATCGCAAATGCCTTCGGACTTTCCGGATTCGGATAACCGACGGTCGTAAAATCCGGATCGGGAACGCACTGTTCCTCAACCATGTGCCAGTTGGTAAAGCCCCTGTCCTCCAGCATCTGCCGGAACGGCTTTGCGCCGGCACCGTTGAGCGGTGTATAGACCAGCGGAATATCCAGATCGAGTTCATCGCCGTCATGGATCTTCATAGCCTCGATCGTATCGAGGTAGAGCCGGTCATAGGATTCATCCAGGACTGTGATCATGCCCTGTTCAATGCCTTCCGAAAAGGACATCTTCTTCACGCCGCGGAAGTAATCAACCGCTGAGATCTCATCGGTCATGCCGTCCGCTACGCTTGTGCTGACCTGGCAGCCGTCTTCCCAGTATGCCTTGTATCCGTTGTATTCCTTCGGGTTGTGGGATGCGGTGATATTGATTCCGGAAATCGTGCCGAGATGGCGGACCATGAAGGCAAGCTCCGGCGTCGGACGCAGATCCGGGAACGTATAGACGCGGATGCCGTTCGCCGCAAAGATGCCTGCCGCAAACTGTGAGAATTCCTTTGAGAAATGACGCGGATCATGCGCAATGACAACACCGCGGTTCATCGCACCGGCACCCTGTCTGACAATATAATTGGCAATTCCCTGGGTTGCCCGTCCGACCGTGTAATAGTTCATCCGGTTCGTACCTGCCGCGACAATGCCGCGTAATCCGGCGGTGCCGAAGGCAAGATCCTGGCTGAAGCGCTCACGGATCTCATGATAGTCATCCTTAATCGCTTCCAGCTCCGCATAGAGCGGATCGTTCTTGGGAAGATTCTCCATCCACTCGTGATATCTGGCGTTGTAATTCGCACCGTAATCTGCCATACAATAACCTCCGTTTATGATGTCTGATAAAAATGTTTCTGTATCTATTCTAATACAAACAGGCCGGAAAAAAGAACGAATGGGGTTTCATCCGTTCTCTGCGTTTCAATCCTGACTGCGGTTATTTCGAAAGGTAATTGCTCGCATTGATTGCGGCATTTGCGCCGTCGGAACATGCCGTCGCAACCTGACGGAGCCCCTTGGTCCGGCAGTCACCGGCCACGAAGACGCCTTCCGTGCGGGTCGCGCCCGTTTCGTTTGCGTCAAAGTATCCGCGGCTGTCGAGCGAGGCAAGATTTACAAACGGCTCATTGTTCGGAATCAGGCCGACCGCAAGGAATACACCCTCACACGGCGCAACCTTTACTTCCCCGTTTTCAATATAGGAAACACCGGTCAGTGTTCCGTCTTCGATCACATATCCGGTGACCTTTGCGGAAAGATGGGTTTCCACATTGTGGTGGGAGAACAGCGTCTCCTGTGATTTTGCGTCTGCGGTGAACATCGGAAGGTCCTGCAGGATGGTGAGCTTTCCGGCAATGTTGACGAGGGTATTTGCCTCGACGAAGGCAGAGTTGCCGCCGCCGATCACCACAACGTTCTTATCCCGGTACATGTCGCCGTCACAGACCGCACAGAAATGAATGCCGTTTCCGATCAGATCCTCTTCTCCCGGAAGTCCCAGCACCCGGTGAGTCGTTCCGGTCGCAAGGATCAGACTCTTTCCTTCGTAGACACTGCCTTCTTCGGTCTTCACCGTGAACACATCGTCTGCTTTCTCTGCGGACGTCACGGTTTCAAGCGCCACTTCCGCACCCTGACCGATTGCCTGGTCAAGCAGCTTGTCCGCAAACTCATCGCCGCTGATCGCCGCAAATCCCGGAATATTCTCCACATTCGGCGTATTGACGATCTGTCCGCCGAACACGCTCTTTTCAATCACAAGGACACTTCTGCCGTTCCGCCGGCCGTATACCGCCGCCGTAAGGCCGGCCGGTCCGCCGCCGATAATGATGATATCAAACATCGTCCTGTCTCCTTCTTTTCTGACTAAGAGAACCATGCATTTCCTGCATGGTTCTCAATGGTTCCTTCTGTACTTTACTCAGCTGAGTGACTTATGTGCCTTGATCCAGTCGATCGCAGCGGTTTCGCCGACATATCTTACACCGTTGGGATCGATGATCGTCGGTGTCTGGGTAATGTTCAGCTTCCGTGCGATGTCGAGGTTCTCCGAGCAGTTGACGGTCTCAAACGGAACCTTTGCGATCTTGAACCGCTGTTCTGCGCCTTTGCACTTCGGGCAGTGATCCTTGACGTAAATGGTTACGACGCCGTTGACAACTGCGTTTTCTTCCGCCGGTTTCGCATCACTTCCGATGGACTGTGCGGTGAACTTCTGTGAGTCATCCTCCACAGCGACTGCCTCGGTGCTCTCTTCCGCCTTCTTCAGGTCGTCGGCTTTTACACCGGACTTCGGCATGGAGTTCATGACCTTGTACGTATTGCGGTCCTTGAATTCCTGCGCCTTGCCGGCGTTCCAGTTCTTGACCGGACGGTAGTAGCCGGTGATACGGGAGTAGACTTCGGTCTCTGCGCCGCACTTCGGGCACTTCCATACTTCGCCGGCGAGATAGCCGTCATTCTTACAGATGGAGTACGTCGGGCTCATGGTGTAATACGGCAGACGGTAGTTCTCCGCAATCTTGCGGACCAGTGTCGCCGCCGCTCTCCAGTCGGTCAGACGCTCACCGAGGAAGGCATGGAATACTGTTCCGGAGGTGTAGAGAGTCTGGAGTTCATCCTGGATGTCGAGCGCTGTGAAGATA
>JAFOLE010000041.1 GCA_017419465.1 Solobacterium sp.
AATGCCGGAAATCTCAATCCGGTGATTCCGACGATCAATAATGAGTTTTTCACCACGTACAATGCGATGTACGGTCTGAATGATATTCTGGATTATCCGTCATTTGTGAATAATGAGAATTACGCGATTACCCATGGACTGGAGTCGGTGGTATCCACGTCACCGGATAAATGGAATGCGTTATACCGGAACGGCGATCCGGCACTGATGAATGTGGTGGATCTCGAAACCTATGTTGCGGCAGTGAAGGCAAATCCGGAGTACATCGGTTTTGTGACAACGACTGCACTGAATGAACATTATGAGGCATATCTCGATTATCTGGAAACGGCAGCCGGGAAAGACCTCGGCACGCATTCCAATTACATTCTGGAATTCGGTGCAGAAACGGATATCAATGCAGCGGACGAATCGTTTGGAAAGGAATATACACCGGACGGACATTATGTCTGGGTTTACAGCAGTGATGATCCGATGACCAGTGATATTCTGATCGACGGCACGGAATGCACGAATGATCTGGAAGGAATTACGATTGTGGTATTCGATCGGGCTTCCGGAAACGTGAAAGATGCCGTTACCTGGAATACGGACTACGCGATGCGCGGGATCCGTTCCTATATGGAGAAGTGATGAAGAAGTTTTTATCCAGCAGAACCAACGTATGCATGATTTTGATCACAGGAATCTTTTTCCTGTTTTTCGCGCTGATCACACACTGGACGCCGGCCAGCGGCGATGACTGGGTCTATGCGGTCGGCGGGATGTGGAACAATCCGTTCAAACAGGCATTTACGATGTATCAGACCTGGTCGGGACGGTATCTCAGCGAGCTCTGGGGCTTCCTTGTGGCGCCGCACAAAAACCTCTGGAATGTACTGAATCCCTTGCTGTTTACGGGAATCTTTCTGTTGCTGGTAAAACTGTCTGATACCAGACGGCCGGTACTGACCGCGCTGCTGGCGATGGCACTGATCTTCAGTGTCGGAAACCGGCTGCGCATGCAGACATATACCTGGATCATGGGTACGACCTATGTGCTGCCGCTGTTTTTCTTCCTGATTCAGATCTGGATCCTGAAGGGCTGGCTTGCGGAAGACAAGCCGCCGGTATGGAAGACCGTTGTGTTATGTATCCTCAGTTTCTGTATTCCGCTTTACATGGAAAACGCCGCCGCAATGATCTTCGGCGGGGATCTGCTGGTACTGATTTACTGTTTCTGCACGAAGAATCCAAACCGGAAGAAGATGATCCTCATCTTCGGATGTGCGGTGATCGGCTCGGCGATCATTCTGGGGTCCCCGGGTGCTGCTTCCCGTATGGCCAATGACAATGCGGCATTCAATGCGCTGAGCTTCGGGAAAAAGATTGCGCAGAACTGGCCGCTGTTCCTTGAGCGAAGCTTTACGGAAAGCCTCTGGATCACGATTGCCTTTACACTGGTTACACTGCTCTGGGCAGAACGGAATCGCAATGAACATAAGCCGCTCTATGGACTCATCGGGCTTGGTTTTGTGACGCTTCTGGCTGAGCAGGGACTGCTGTATCTGATCTATACGATCGTATTCCTTGCGGCATATATCGCATTTGAAAAACCGTCCTTTAAGAAGTGGTATGTGGTTTATCTGGTACTCTGTGCCGGCGGGGCAGATGTGGTGATGCTGCTGTCACCGATTTTTGACAGCCGTTCCAGTCTCTATACCGTGTATCTGTTATTACTGACGGCACTGGTACTGCTTCAGGAGATTTCCCTTGCGAAGCAGGAATTCCGCTATGTGCTTGCGGCACTGTTCTGCGGAATCTCAATCTGGCGCATGGTTTCGTATTATGACATTTATCATACGGTGCATCTCATCAATATCCGCCGTTACCAGCAGGTTGAATATTACCGGCTCCGTCCGGATGCCGGTGATGCATGGCTGATCGCATATCCGGATGAATCCATTCATTCCCCGAATGTACAGGAGTGGGATGATACCCATATGTATTACTTCAAGGAATATTACAATCTGAGTCAGGATCTGCATCTGATTTTCTATTATCTCGATGAATATAACGCGGAGACGATCTTCGCGCCGCAGGGGTGAGACATATGAAACTTGCGGTAATCAATTCAGTCGCCGGCTACGGAAGCACCGGAAAGCTGGCGGAAATGGTGGGAAGCGGAGAGGGGATTCAGAGCCGGATCTACTACGGACGCAAAAGCGCAGCCGTTGATCTGAACGGTATGCGCAAAGAGATCCTGCAGGATGACGCACACTTCTATTTCGGCGGGGCAGCCTCCTTTGCGGGGCATATGATCAAAACCTTTCTGTTTGACAGCCATGGCTTTGAAAGTACGGCAAAGACGATTGAGATGGTCGCAGACCTGAAGGTGTTTGCGCCGGATCTCGTGCATCTTCATAACCTGCACGGCTATTACCTCGATGTCGAACCGCTCTTTACGTATCTCAAAGAGAGCGGGGTTCCGGTCATCTGGACCCTGCATGACTGCTGGGCATTTACCGGACACTGCGCGCACTATACCAGCGTGCACTGCGACAAATGGAAAACCACATGTACGAACTGTCCGGCACTGTCGCATTATCCGCCGACGTTCAACGGACGCAATACGGCAAAGAATCAGGCCCGCAAACGGGAGGTCTTTACATCCCTGAACGCGGATCAGATGACGATCGTTACGCCGTCCGTATGGCTGAAGGAAGAGGCAGAACAATCGTACCTCTCAAAATACCGAATCCTTGCGATTCCAAACGGAATCGATACGAATATCTTTACCCGAAGGGAGTCGTCCTTCCGGAAGGATCATGGTCTCGAAGACCGGTTTGTGATCCTTGCGGCGGCATCCAACTGGTATAAGGAGAAGGGCTCGGAAGACCTTGTGCGTCTTGCGCAGAGCCTGCCGGACCGTACGGCACTTGTGGCAGTCGGGGTAACGGGAAACCTGAAAAACAAACTGAATCTTCCGAATGTAATTGCACTGGAACGCACGGAAAATGTGGACCAGATGGCAGAGCTGTATTCAAGTGCCGATGTCTTTATCAATCTGACGCAGGAAGATACCTTTCCGACGGTGAACATTGAAGCACAGGCGTGCGGCTGTCCGGTCATCACCTATGCGGTCGGCGGCAGTCCGGAGATTATGACGGAACAAACCGGGCTTTCAGTGCCGGCGAATGATCTGGATGCCATGATCGG
>JAFOLE010000287.1 GCA_017419465.1 Solobacterium sp.
AGGAGAGATTGCCTATGTTCAGGACAAGGAGAAGACCGCAACCGAGCTGTCCAGAATTCTGCGGACGGATAAAGATACGATTCTCGGTTATCTGAATCAGGATGTGTGGCAGACCGAACTCGGTACGGCAGGCCGCAACCTTTCGGAATCGACACGAAATGAAATCATGGCGCTCGGGCTGCCCGGCATTGAATTTACCGACAGTATTCAGCGCGTCTATCCGCTCGGTACCTTCGCGTCAAATCTCATCGGCTTTGCACAGTCCGATGAAACCGGTTCGACCATCGGCCGGATGGGAACGGAACTGTATCTCGACAGTTATCTGCGCGGTGATGACGGATACCGTATCTATCAGGCAGACAAGAACGGCTATATTCTTCCTGGCATGAAGGAAGAGACCAAGAGTGCGGAAAACGGAAACAACGTTTATACCACATTGGATCAGGAAATCCAGGAAGCTCTGGAAGAAAGTTTTCTCATGACCCAGCAGCAGTTCCATGCGGAACGGATCTGGGGTGCGGTCATGGAAATCGATACCGGAAAGATCCTCGGGTGGGGCCAGTATCCCAGCTTTGACCCGAATATGCTGGATATCACTGACTATAACAACTACGGCGCTCAGCTGCCGTATGAGCCGGGTTCCACGCTGAAGTCCGTAACCTGGGCTGCGGCGATCAATGAAGGCGTGTATGACGGCACGGAAATGGTCGATGCCAACATCTACTATTACAGCTGGGATGATGAACGCAACCCGCACCGCGCCTCCTACGGAAGCGAACACCCGATCACAAACGCATCCGGCAACAAGTTCGGCATGATCGACTATGACCATGGACTGATGTATTCCTCGAACGTCGTTGCCGCAACGATTCAGACCGAGCTGATCGGATCCAACAAAAACCTGGAATATCTCAAGAAATTCGGATTCTTTCAGGCCGTCAAGACAGACGGCATGCCGGAAGAAACCGGATATCTCAACTTCACCTGGCCGGCAGACAAGATCGCGATTTCCTACGGTCAGGGTTCTACCGTGACGATGCTGCAGATGCTGCAGGCATACTCCGCAATCTTCGGAGACGGAACAATGAAGCGTCCGTACTACGTTGAGTCCATCCGTGACTCCTATGACAACAACCGTATCCTTTATCAGGCGGAAGTCCGTGAAACCGGCAATCCGATTACAGAGGAAACTGCGAAGCAGGTTCAGGAAATCCTGTACCGCACGGTCAATGAAGAAGACGGTACTGCGAAGTACTACCGGATTCCGGAATGTGAGTTCATCGGTAAAACCGGAACCACGCAGGTTTCCATCAACGGATCCTACATGTCCGGTTATACGATTGCCTCACTGATGAGCGCACTTCCCGCAGATGATCCGAAAGTGATCGTTTATTACTGCTTTGAAGCACCGTACAATCCCAATGCCCATGTACAGACTGAGCCGGTTCAGAACCTTCTGCGGAAAACCGCAATGCGGCTTGGCTATGCAAACGTGCTGAACGGGGAAACGGCAGCGTCGGAAGAAGAGATTCCGGAAGAACAGACCCTCGTTGAAGATGAGACGGTCGAACGCACGGCAGGGGAAATGCCAAATCTGATCAATCACTCCCTGATGTATGCAGGACAGAAACTCTCCCATCTTAACGGAGAGACCACCGTATTCGGAAACGGGGCAACGATCATCGATCAGTATCCGTCCCCGGGCGTGCCGGTCAACGGCGGAAAGATTTTCCTGCTTACAGATACAAACTCGTTTATCATGCCGGATATGACCGGCTGGACCCGCAAGGATGTTACCGGACTTTGGCAGGTAACGCAGTTTGGATTCAAGCTTCACGGCGAAGGCGTTGTCGTATCGCAGAATATCGATCCGGGTACGATGATCAGCCGGGGTACGGAAATTGAAGTTGAGTTCGAATAACCGCGTATTGTATAATGCACACGCATATTGAAGGGGAACTATGGCTGTTAACTGTATGATTTCATTTATGACCGCACTTGCGGCGGTCTGGGTGCTGATGCCGTCATTGATCCGTTACCTGAAGAAGGTAAGTTTCAACCAGACGGTCAGTGAATATAGTCTTGAAGAATATAAGGAAAAGGGAAAGACACCGATCATGGGCGGCATCCTGTTTATTATCGTGCCGCTGGTGATCAGTACCGTCAGCATGTTCTTCCTTGGATTCTCGAGAGATCTGCTGATCCTGCAGCTGACGTTTGCCGGATACGGTCTGATCGGTTTTCTGGATGACTGGCTCATTGCGGTTCGCCATAACAATGACGGTCTGATTCCGCGCCGGAAGTTCTTACTGCAGGTTCTGCTTGCACTGGTGATCTATATTATTTACCGGGTCGGAGGCGGTGAACTTACACTCCGGATTCCGTTTACCGGCAAGGCGGTTGCCCTCGGGCATCTGTATCTGATCCTCATCCTTCTGATGTTCTCCGGCGCATCCAACGCCGTGAACCTGACGGATGGAATGGACGGACTTGCGGCAGGCTGCTGTGTGAGCAGTTTTGCGGTGTTCCTGATTCTGGCCATCAGGCAGGGCAATGTTCATCTTGCAGGGTTCTATTCCGCACTGATCGGAGCGCTGATCGGCTACCTGCATTACAACGTACATCCCGCAAAAGTGTTCATGGGAGACACCGGATCCCTTGCGCTGGGCGGAGCGCTTGCGGCTTCGTCCCTGATCATGAAGCAGGAGATCGCGCTGATCGTGATCGGCGGGGTATATGTACTGGATACCCTCAGCTGCATCATTCAGATCGGTTCAGTAAAACTCCGGCATAAGAGGGTATTCCCGTATACACCGATTCATTATTCCTTTGTTCTTTCAAAGGAAAAGGGAGGCCTTGCCCTGGGTGAGGTTCAGACGGTGCGTATCATCTGGCTTGCCTCTGCAGTATTTGCGGTGCTTGGCCTGATCGTAGCCCTCAACTGACCACTTCAAATATAAAAAAGATAAAATACCCGTTTCATGGATGGCAAATTTGGTATATAGTATTAATTTGCACGAGGAGACGGGTATTTTTTCATGAGAACTGCGCAGTTTGATGTAGACAACACGGAAGTTCAGATGATTATGGTGATCAAGCTGCAGCAGCTGAAGCGTGAAAGCCTGAATTCTCTTACGTATCAGAGCCTGGAGTCCTACCTATCGGAGGATCTGTTTCGGAAGCATCCGCCGCGCAGTCTTCATGAAGCGGCTGCCGAGATCATTTCGGTCAATGCGGATGATCTTGTGAAGTTTCTTGCCAGGAAGGCTCTGGAGGACGGAAAACGGCAGAGCCTGTCAGATTTTTCGGATTTAATTGGAGGATAGAACCATGAGCAACAGCAGAAAGAATAACAGTCTGACCGCATTCTATGTGGTTGTGGCTGCGCTTGTAATTCTGATTGCCGCCACATTCAGCACGATCAAAAACAGTCTGAACCTCGGTCTCGACCTCGTCGGAGGATTTGAAATCCTTTATGAGGTAACCCCGCTCGAGGAAGAGAATGCGGATGCGGCAGTGGATATGAGTGCCGTGACAAATTCCATTCAGAAGCGTGTCAATGTGCTCGGTGTCAGCGAACCGATGATCACGGTGGAAGGAACCAACCGTGTCCGTGTTCAGCTTGCCGGTGTCGCAGATCAGGAAAGCGCACGTGAAATGATCGGCACAACCGCCAACCTCACATTCCGTGATGTGAATGATGAACTGCTTTCGGATTCATCCATCATCACGGAAGGCGGCGCAAGTCTTGCATATCAGGACGGACGTCCGATCGTATCTTTAAAGATCGCTGATCAGAATAAGTTCGGAGAGATCACAGCCGACGTTTCTTCCCGCGGCAGCGGAAACAACGTCATGATCATCTGGCTCGACTGGGAAGAGGGCGATACCTATAAGGCAGAAAATGCGAAAGCAGCTGCCGGTCAGGAGCCGAAGTATATCAGTGCGGCAACCGTACGCGGCACCATCAACGGTGACTGCATCATTGAAGGAAACTTCACGGATGCGGAAGCACGTACGCTTGCGGAACTGATCAATTCCGGATCTCTGCCGGTCAAGATGACAGAAATCTCCAGTAACGTCGTCAGCGCACAGTATGGTGCGGATGCCCTGCATCGTACAGCAATCGCCGGTCTGATCGGTGTTCTGCTTGTTCTTGCATTCATGGTATGGAAGTACCGTCTGCCGGGTGTTGTTTCCGTCATCATGCTGGCGGCATATATCTGGGCAGTATTCGGACTCTATGGTCTGATGGGTGCCGTATTCACACTGACCGCAATCGGCGCGCTGGTTCTCGGTGTCGGTATGACCGTTGACGCCAATATCATCAGCTACGAGCGTATCCGTCAGGAACTCTATAAAGGCCGCTCGGTGCGTGCTGCGGTAGCGGAAGGTCAGAAGCAGTCCTTCTCCGCAATTTTCGATGCCCAGCTCACAACACTGATTGCCGGTCTCATCATGTATATCTGGGGCAACGGTGCCGTTCGCGGCTTTGCGACCATGCTGATCATTACGGTCATCGGTACGCTTGTCATTAACGTTGCGTTCTCCAGATGGCTGCTCAATCAGCTTGTCGGATCCGGCAAGTTTGATAACAAACCGGAACTGTTCGGTGTTAAGAAAGAC
>JAFOLE010000288.1 GCA_017419465.1 Solobacterium sp.
AGTTTCACGGAAAACTGCTTTTTCTATATAATAAGGAGCGGAGGATTTCAGTTTATGCGAAATGCGATTGTCCTTGCGGCGGGAAAAGGAACCCGCATGCACAGCGACCTGCCGAAGGTGCTCCACAAGGTCGGAGATATGCCGATGGCAGAAGTAATTATTAAAAATCTCAGAAAATGCGGTGCGGAACGTATCGTGACCGTGGTCGGCTACGGCCGGGAGAAGGTGGAGGCTGCCCTGAACGGCATGTGTGAGTTTGCCGTGCAGGAGCCGCAGCTCGGGACCGGACATGCGGTAATGCAGGCGGAACAGCTGCGCGGGGAGACCGGCGCAACCCTCGTCGTCAACGGCGATGCCGCAACGATCCAGCCGGAAACCCTGGCGGCACTGTATGACTCCATTGAGCGTGCGGATATGGCGGTGCTGACCGTTTCTCTGCCGGATGCCGGTGCTTACGGCCGTGTGATCCGCAATGAAAACGGTGATGTACTGCGCATCGTGGAGTTCAAGGACTGCAGTCCGGAAGAGGCTGCCGTACATGAAATCAATACCGGAATCTATGCATTCCGCAATGAAAAGCTGTTTGAGGCGCTTCAGGAGCTTACCAATGACAATGCACAGCACGAGTATTACATCACGGATCTCGTGGCGATCTTCCGCAGAAAGGGCTGGTCGGTGACCGGTGTTGTCGCAGAAGATATGGAAGAAGCGCAGGGCGTCAACGACTGCGTGGAACTGGCCCGTGCAAACAGATGGCTCAACCGGACCGTCACCCAGAAGTGGATGAAAGCCGGCGTGCAGTTTGCGGATCCGGACGCATCCTATGTCGGACCGTTCGTGACAATCGGTCATGATACGGAAATATACCCGAATGTTTATCTGTACGGAACAACGGTCCTTGGAAACAATGTGACCGTCATGCCGGGCGCATTTCTGCGCAATGTTACGGTAAAAGACGGCGCAACCGTACCTTCCGGAACCTGGGAAAACTGTGAAATTGGTTAATACTCGGGGTGGACACATCTGGAAAACCGGTGTACTATTCAAGCGCTAGAGCAAAGGAGAGGTACTTCATGGTAAAGGAAACAGTCATCTTCGCTCTCACATCCAGTACAGATCTCGCTTCGAGAATTGCCAGAGAACTTGGACTCGGACTTGGGAAAATAAAGGTGGAACATTTCGCGGACGGAGAAATCATGGTTACTCCGCAGGAAATTGTCCGCGGACGTTCCGTATTCATTATTCAGAGCACATGCCCTCCCGTTACGGAGCGGCTCATGGAGGTTCTGGTATGCATTGACGCCTGCAAGCGTGCTTCGGCCGGTGAAATCACACTGGTAATGCCGTACTACGGTTACGCGCGTCAGGACCGCAAGGCTGCCAGCCGCCAGCCGATCACATCCAAGCTGGTCGCAGACCTGCTTCAGGTGGCAGGCGCAAAACGAATCATCACAGTCGACCTGCATGCATCGCAGATTCAGGGCTTCTTCGATATTCCGATTGATGACCTGACCGCGATTCCGATGCTGGGAAGATATTTCCGGGAGAAGAACATTCCGGAAGACAAACTGGTCGTCGTATCTCCGGATCACGGCGGAACCGTACGTGCAAGAAGACTTGCGGAAACACTGAACGGCGCACCGATCGCTATTGTCGACAAGCGTCGTCCGCGTCCGAATGAAGTCGAGGCACAGAACGTCATCGGTGACGTCGACGGAAAAGATGTTATCGTCGTTGACGATATCTGCGATACCGCAGGTTCCCTGTGCGCTGCCTGCAAGATCCTCAAGGATCACGGCGCAAACAACATCTATGTCGGTGTCACACACGGTGTATTCTCCAGAGACGCCGTGGACAAGATCGAGGCATCCCCGATCACCGAGATGGTCATCTCGGATTCCATTCCGCTGTCGGATGAGATCCGTGCCAAGACCACAAAGATCACACAGCTGACCATTGCGGATATGCTGGCGGAGACCATCGATGCGATTCAGAACCACAAGAGCGTATCGCGTGTCTACGACATGTATGACAACCGTCTGGTCTGAGTACAGAACTTACAGAATATATACAGAGAACGGCGTCCCGAAGACGCCGTTTTTCTGTGTAACGGTATAATGAAAGCAGACGAAACGGAGAATGCCGTATGACAGAACAGGAAATCGAAGAATATATTCAGACGCTGGAACCGGAATCCAGGGAACTGATTGTACGAATCAGCTGGGTTCAGAGCAGTGCCAGTCCGATCAGGGACCGTCCGCGGGAACCGTATCCGGTCCGCGCAAAGTTTGACGAAGCGGTAGATACCGAAACCGGAGAGATCATCGGAAAGGGACAGCACAATTTTCTGAAGTGGTTTGTCCGGCCGGGACTGTTCCGCAATCCGTTTGGATACAATCTGACAAAAGGACATATCTACCGGCTGAAGGTCCGTCCGCGCGGAAATACATCGGACGACAATGAGTACTACGTGGAAGCGCTGCTTGAAAAAGATGTGGACGAACCGCGTCTCGATCCGATTGCGCAGTTCTATGGAGACTATGATACCGAAGTGACGGACTGTATCTTCCTGAACCGGAAGAAAATGTATGGCTGGGGCGTGTACTGGGACCATCCGCGTTATACGGTATCGGCAGTCGCCTGGATCATGAATCCGGAACACGGCGCAGTGGAATACCGGCCAGGTACATTCACCTTCCTTGATCCGCTGAACCGCTCCTCCGGAAAACTGCCGTTTGAGCCGCTCCGTGCATACCGGGCGCAGATAAGAAAATCCCGTAAAAGCGATCATGAATTCCTGATTGTAAGAATGCCGGTTGAAGTGAAGGAACCGCGGTTTGATGCCGTCATCGAAGATTATCTGAAACCGCGCAGTATCAAGAATGAATTCGGAACCTTTGAACTCGACCGGGATTATGACTGGTATGAAGGAACGGTAAACTATGGCGGGAAGGAAATCGCTGTCCGCCTGGATACGGATGACGGCGGTGTTGATGCCTCGATGGCTGAAAAAACACTGAAGACAATTCTCTCCGGTTCAGATGATCTGATCGCAAAGGCACAGAACTACGCGGCGGATGAAATGTATGACAATCTGGAAGACTGGTATGATGAGCCGCTGACCCGGGAAGAATTCATTGAACGGATCGGAACTCCGGAAGTTACCATCTCGAGAGACGGGCAGACTTCGCTGTTCTTTGACGGCGGTGAACTGTTTGCCGGTCATACGATCATTGTCGAGATGGACGAAAACCGGACGTTTACCGATGCGTATCTTGCCGGTTAAAACCGAACCCGCAGATATGTGCAAATTTCATTCCATCACAAAAAAGATCCGCACTCGTGTGCGGATTTTCTGATGGAGTCAGTTGTCAATGGTGCCGGAAGACCGGAGAAATTCCATGCAGTAAGCGAATGCCTCATCTTCATGCGGACCGAAGAACCCGTGTTCTGCGCCGTCAATCAGATGCACTTCCGCATTGGGAAACTGTTCTGCCGCATCCAGGGAATACTGTGCCGGAACGATCGAATCACCGCTTCCGTGCAGTAACAACACCGGACCGGCATACTGTTTCATATCCTCGAGGATCGGCTCATTCATCGCATCCACGAAGTATCTGCGGCTGACGGTCTGATCAAAAATTGTGACGGACTCCGGTACATCCTCAGGGAAAGAAAACTCGGCGCTGATCAGATCATTGATATTGAAGGCCGGAAACAGAAGAATCAGTCCGGCAATCTCATCCGAAAGATCCGCGGCGGTTTCGGTAACGACATAGCCGCCCTGACTCATGCCGAGCAGGATGATCGGCTGATCCTTCGCAATCCCGGTTTCCTGAAGATGGCGGAGTACATCCTTGAGATCTTCTTCCTCGGTGTGCACGCTCATATCATACAGTGTGCCGCTGCTCTGGATCGGATCTCCGCCGCCGCAGAAATCAAATGCATATGCGGCGATCCCATGTTCCGCAAACCGTTTTGCGAACGGCTCGGCATGAAAGTGATTCGTCCCTATACCGTGACAGAGAATCACAAGGGGATGCGTATCCTTTTCGTCGTCCGGAAGATAGGTCTTTCCGTAAATATACTTATTCTCCAACGTGATCGGATGTTCTTCGATGGTATAGGAGCCCGCTGTATCTTCCGTGGCCTTCGGAACAGAGGAGGGCGTTGGCGCAGCAGAGGGCTGCGCAGGTGCTGCGGTTTCCGTGACCGGTGCCTGAGCCGCCTTGATCCACTCCCGGACGTAATGGGCACATACTGAACCAAAGTTGATTAAGAGCCCCAGTGTTATTGCGAGCAGAATCAGATATCGGGTAATGGGCTTCAGGTCTTTCCATCGTTTCATAATAAAAATTATAGCGTGAAACCGGAAATCCCTGCGGGCACATAAAAGTTTTTGAGAATGCATGCCGAAACAAAACGGGTGTGTTTATAATGAATTAAAGGCAGTTTTATGAGTACAGAATCCAGAAACCCCCGTTCCGTTCACCTCAGTGAGATGAGCACGGAGGAAATCGTCCGGCTGATGAATGAAGAAGATGCCGCGGTTCTTTCAGCGGTTAACCGCTGTATTCCGGCAATTGCACAGATTGCGGATGTTTACGCAGAAACCCTGAAGAACGGCGGAAGGGTCTTTTACCTTGGGGCCGGCACAAGCGGCGGTCTGGCACTGCTGGATGCGGCGGAAGTGCCGCCGACGTTCGGGCTGACGCCGGATCATGTCATTGCGCTCACGGCGGAAGATGGAATCAACTATACAACCGATGATGAAGACAGCCGCAGCAAGGCAGAAGAACAGCTCCGCATGCATGGGTGCGGCGAAAAAGATTTTGTGATCGGTGTGGCGGCGAGCGGCTCAACGCCGTATGTCGCAGCAGGACTCCGCTATGCAAAATCCATCGGCGCAGCGACCGCTGCGATTGTATGCAATGCCGGAAGTGTCATGAAGGAACTTGCGGATTATTGCGCAGAAGCGGTTACCGGTCCGGAGGTGCTGACCGGTTCAACCCGGCTGAAAGCGGGAACTGCGGAAAAGATGATCCTGAATATGCTTTCCACGGCCGCAATGGTACGGCTTGGAAAGGTGTATTCCAACTATATGGTCGATGTGAAGCCGATGAATGAAAAACTGGTACGGCGCGCAAGAAACATCGTTATGGAAGTAACAGGCTGTGATGAAGCACGGGCAGCAGAGGCAATGAAAGCCTCGGATAATCACTGCATGAGTGCAATCCGCCTGATTCAGGGTAAAACCGAACAATAACAGAGGAAGGAGAGAAATTCGTTATGCCCACATTCAATTCCAACAGCAACGGAACCAAGAACAATCCCACGAACAACGCAAGCAAGGCAGGAATGCCGTCCAATCTGCCAAAGTCCGCCACAGTTTCATCCCGTCCGGCCAGCAAGGCAGGTATGCCCAGCAATCTTCCCAAGACCGCTCCGGCAGCCGTAAAACCCGCGAAGAAGCCGCTGGATGAAATCGTAAAAGAAGTCATTGACGGCGCGTGGGGCGCAGGCGCAGACCGCAAGGCGAAACTCGAAGCTGCAGGCTATGACTACAATATGGTTCAGCGTGCAGTAAACCGTGTCGAAGGTGCTTCGGTTGCGGAACTCACGGCAGTCGTGGATCAGGTTATCCGCGGTGAATTCGGCAACGGCGCAGACCGTAAGGCAAAGCTGGAAGCTGCCGGTTTCGACTATGACAAGGTTCAGGCGGCAGTCAACGCAAAACTTGCCGGCAAGCCGATCGCACCTGCAGGAAACCGCGATGACATTGCGAAGGCTGTCATTCGCGGCGAATACGGCAACGGCGCGGACCGCAAGGCAAAACTGGAAGCTGCAGGCTATGACTACAATGCCGTACAGGCAAGAGTCAACGAGCTGCTGAAATAATCCGAAAC
>JAFOLE010000289.1 GCA_017419465.1 Solobacterium sp.
CAGGAAGCAGTCGATGCGCTCATCGATAACGGACGCCGTTCCAAGCCGATCACCGGTGCGGGCGGACGTGCGCTGAAGTCGCTCTCTCACTCCCTCAAGGGTAAGCAGGGACGGTTCCGTCAGAACCTCCTCGGCAAGCGTGTCGACTTCTCCGGCCGTTCCGTTATTGCCATCGGACCGAACCTCAAGATGTGGCAGTGCGGTCTTCCGAAGGAAATGGCAATTCAGCTGTACAAGCCGTTCGTTATCAACGAACTGGTCAACCAGCAGATTGCCGCAAACCCGAAGACTGCGGAAAAACTGATCGACAAGCAGGATGCCCGCGTCTGGGATGCGGTGGAACAGGTCATCGAAGGCCACCCGGTCTTCCTGAACCGTGCCCCGACACTCCACCGTCTCGGTATCCAGTCCTTCTTCCCGAAACTGGTTGACGGACATGCAATCCGTGTCCATCCGCTCGTATGCCCGGCGTTCAACGCGGACTTCGACGGTGACCAGATGGCAGTCCATCTGCCGCTGAGTGAAATGGCTCGTGCAGAGACGGAAGTTCTCATGCTCGGTGCCAACAACATTCTCGGTCCGAAGGATGGCAAGCCGATCGTTACCCCGGGACAGGACCTTGTCCTCGGAAACTTCTATCTGAATATGGAGTGCACCGCTGACGAATTCTACAAGAAGGCAGATCAGCTCGAAGCACTCGGCCTCAAGACCGAGGCTGACCGCTGGAGACGGTTCGGTGACAACGAAGGTCATATCTTCAAGGATGTCAACGAAGTCCTCGCGGCATATCAGACCGGTGAAGTTCATCTGCATACCCGTATTGCGATCCCCGGCAACAAAGTCGGAAAGACCTGCTTTACCGAGTATCAGAACAGCTGTTACCTGCTTACCTCTGTCGGTAAGATCATCTTCAACAATGTCTTCCCGGCAGACTTCCCGTACCTCAATGAATGCAATGAGGCGAACCTCCGCGTAACCCCGAACGATGACTTCGTGGAACCGGGCACGGATATCAAGAAAGAGATCCAGAGCCGTCCGGTTACTTCCGAATTCAAGAAGGGTGACCTCGGAAACCTGATCGCCGCAGTATTCGAGAAGTACAAGAACGGAAACGGCGATGTCGATTCGCCGGAAGTCCGTACCTCCGATATCCTTGACTCCCTCAAGGACATGGGCTACCTCTATTCCACCCTCGCCGGCATGACCGTTGCGCTGTCCGACATTTCCGTCGCACCGCACAAGGAAGAGCTGGTTGCGGAAGGAAAGAAGAAGGCAGATCAGCTGAATGCACTCCGCGACAGAGGTCTTCTGACCGATGCCGAATGGGAAGAGGCATTCTCCAAGCTGTGGGATACCGTCAAGAACAGCGTCGGTGACGACCTGATGAACGGTATGGCTCGTATGAACCCGATCAACATGATGTCGGTATCCGGTGCGCGAGGAAACAAGAACCACTTTACCCAGCTCGCCGGCATGCGCGGACTCATGGCCCGTCCGACACAGTCCAAGTCCAAGAAGGAATATCAGCCGTCCATCATCGAAGTCCCGATCTACTCGTGCTTCCGTGAAGGTATGAGCGTATCCGAGTTCTTTATCTCCACCCACGGTGTACGTAAGGGACTTACCGATACCGCTCTGAAGACCGCTGAGTCCGGATATCTGACCAGACGTCTTGTCGATGTCGCCCAGGAAGTCATCATCACCAAGGGTGATTTCGAAAACGATGAAGGTGTTGTCGATCAGCTCGACTGCGGAACCACAAAGGCTTACGCAGTACGCACACTGCGTGATGAGAAGAACGACTCCATCATCGAAAACCTCTTCGAACGTATCGACGGCAGATACACTGCCCGTGACGTAGTCGATCCCAAGACCGGCGAAGTTATCGTTGAAGAGAACACCTACCTCACCAGCGATCTTGCTCAGAAGATCGTTGACGCAGGCGTTGAGGAAGTAAAGATCCGCAACGTATTCACCTGCGAAGCACCGAACGGAATCTGCGCGAAGTGCTACGGCCGCAACATGGCTACCGGCAACCCGGTTGAACCGGGCGAAGCAATCGGTGTCATGGCTGCCCAGGCGATCGGTGAACCGGGTACCCAGCTCACCATGCGTAACTTCCACACCGGCGGTGTTGCGAACAAGTCCGGCGATATCACGCAGGGTCTCCCGCGTGTCGAAGAACTGTTCGAAGCACGTAATCCGAAGCGTGTTGCGGTTATCTCCAAGGTTGACGGTCAGGTTACTGACATCTCCGGAGATACCGAAAACGGAACCATGGTCATCACGGTTGCGAATGAGAACGATACCATTCAGCACAAGTGCGACCGCACCCAGCCGAAGCTTTCCAGCATCGAGGTCGGTACGGTTGTCAAAGCCGGTGAACCTCTGACCGAAGGCGTCATCGCACCGAAGGAACTCCTTGCGGTTGCCGGTGTCCGCGCCGTTCAGGAATACATCCTGAAGGAAGTCAAGAAGGTTTACTCCGGTCAGTCCATCGACATCTCCGATAAGCACCTGGAGGTTATGATCCGTCAGATGCTCAGACGTGTCATGGTTGTTGAACCGGGTGACTCCGAACTCAGTGTCGGACAGACCCTGTCCATGGCCAACATGGTATCCATCAACAACGCACTCCTCGATGAGGACAAGGAACCTGCGAAGTATCAGCCGATCCTGCTTGGTATCTCCAAGGCAGCGGTTGAAACCGACTCCTTCCTGTCCGCCGCATCCTTCCAGGAGACCACACGAGTCCTCACTGACGCGGCTGTCCGCGGAAAGACCGACTCCCTCCAGGGTCTCAAGGAAAACGTCATTCTCGGTTCCCTCATTCCTGCAGGTACGGGTCGTACCGACTGCAGCCGTGAGACCACTGACCGCATCGTCATGAAGGCTAACCGTCTCCGTGAGCTCCGTGAGGAGCGTGCCCGTCAGCTGGAAGAACTGAATGCCGCAAAGCAGCCGGATGAAAGTTCGCGCCGCGATCAGGATGAGGCAGATGATTATCAGCCGAAGACTGCACCTCTGACCGAGGCCGCAGAACACGCGCTGAGCGAAGAGTAATCGTCATACAAGAGGCCTGAATTCTCAGGTCTTTTGTTTTATCTGAGGGTTAGAGTTTACTAACTAACGGAGGAGGCAGTCGTATGAGTTCTCTGAATACAGCGCAGTTTGATAAGGCACGGATCCGGCATCTGTTGAAGCTCGGCATCTTCGCCGCATGTATGGTCATGCTGGGGGATATCCTGCTGGGGTGGGGTGTCAATGATCCTGATGTTACGGAAATACCGGCGGTATTTACCCGTTATCTGTCGGTTTCCGATGCACGGATCATTGCGTCTGCACTGCTTGGTCTCATCGGGATTCCGATCGAATGCCTCTGCTGGTTTGCGGTCTATCGGATGATTCGGCCGTACTCGGAATCCGATGCGCATCTCTTCCGCGGAGGGATCATCGGATGTCTTGCCTTCGGCGGCTGCGGCGTCCATGTGCCGTGCTGTATGGCGGTATATCTTCTGAAGCGGGTCTATGCCGCAGATCCTTCCTCGGTATATGGGGAAATGCTGCCGTGGATCGGCTGGTTTCTGGTGCCTGCGACCGTGCTGTTTATGATCTTTTTTATCCTGACGGCAGCCGTGCAGTTTCGGGCATTCGCAAAGGGACACACGCCGTATCCGAAATGGTGCGCGGTATTTTCGCTGTTTGCGGGCGTTGTCTGGATGATCATCATGCGTCTCTGCGGGGACCATGCATTAACCAACGCCCTGGCGACGGGTTGGATCAGCGCCGCCAATCTCTGGATGATGGGCGGACTGCTGTATATGAACAGGAAGGTGATGTGATGTTCTGGGACAATGTGGCATGGGTATATGACATCTTCGTGAATGTCATCAACCGCAGAACGCATCAACAGTTAAAGCAGATCATCGCCGAATTGATCAATCGGAATGATAACGTGCTGGAATGCGCCTGCGGGACCGGAATGCTGACAGAGGTGATGGCACAGAAATGCATGCATGTGACCGCGACGGACTATGCGGAGAAGATGCTGAAACGGGCAGAACAGAACTGCCGTGCATATTCCAATATCACCTTTGAACCGGCAGACATTACTGCGCTGCCGTATCCGGATAATACCTTTGACAAGGTTGCCGCAGGCAATGTAATTCATCTGCTGGACGAACCGATGAAAGCACTGCGGGAACTGAACCGGGTATGCAGAAGCGGCGGAACACTGATCATCCCGACCTATATGAACAAAGCGGAATCCGGAACAGACAGCGGATTTTCAAAGGCGGTGGGCAAAGCCGGCGCGGACTTCAAACGCCAGTTTACCTCCCGTACCTATAAACAGTTCTTTCTGGATGCGGGCTACAGCGATGTTCAGATTTATGAAGCGCAGGGACGGATTCCCTGTGCGGTCGCAGTAATGACAAAACAGGAGGAATCTCATGAAGGTAATTGAATACGGACGCCAGCAGGCTCCGTTAATGACGATCTTTCAGTGCACGGCAGAGCCCTGGTGGGTATTCAAGCCGTCCGCAGAGGAACTGTCCGGAGAGTTTCATATCCTGCTGTTTGCGGCGGACGGACATGATGAATCCGGCACAACGTTTGAATCCGTGGAGAAATATGCCCATGATGCGGCGGAATACCTTGCCACGCATGGTTATGATCATGTGGATCTCATGTACGGCGTATCCCTCGGCGGAGCCACCGTGGTCCGCTTTCTGGCGGCGGAATCCATTCCCGTCACAAAGGCGATCATCGACGCGGGCATCACACCATATCCGTATCCAAAACCGGTCTGCCGGCTGATTGCGGCAGGCGACTTTCTGTCGGTCTCACTCGCCACAAAGAACCGTACCGTCATGGAACTGATTGCACCGCCGAACCGCTGGACGCCGGCCGATGAAAATCCGACCGCTCATTATGATAAGATCTTTGCCTTTGAGAAGAATCATTATTCTTATCGGACCCTATACAACGCGTTCTGGTCCGCAAACAATTACACAATGCCTGATCCGGTACCGTCCGTGGATACATATATCGA